>JBFWIL010000169.1:0-5769 GCA_050256015.1 Mangrovibacterium sp.
TTTTCCTGCAGCGATGATTCCGGAAATTTTGACATCGGAGAAGACCTGGTGAATACCAAATCGCGGGTGATAATGACCGATACTTTTTCCGTAAAATTGTCTACGGTAAAACTGGATTCCATTTCGACCTCCGGAATCAGCCAGCTGCTTTGCGGAAGATACAGCACCAACCTGGCAGGTACCACCGAACTGGTTCCTTATTTCAATTTTGACCGCAGTTCCCTGATCTCATCCATCACCAAATTCGACATTTTTGATTCGATTACCGTAGAACTTGGTTATTCGGGCTATTACATCGGCGACACCACCCAGGTGCAGGAATTTTCGCTGTACCGGCTCACGGAACCGCTGGAATTCATTAATAACGAAATTGCAGATGATGAGCTGTTTAACAACAGTTATTTCGCTCATGAAGAGACCCCCGCAGGCAGCTTCAGGTTTCTGCCCCGGATCAGCCAGGACAGTATCGAATTCCGGCTGGATGACGAACTGGGAGAGACATTGATCTACCTTGCCCTGACAAACGACATGGTGCTAGACGATGATGAAAAATTCAACGATTACCTGAAGGGCTTTGTGCTGAAAAGTTCTCCGGAAAGTAAGGCCATTCTCGGATTCACCGGCGATACGGCCGGGGTAAAGATCAACCTTTATACCCATCTTATGGAAGAAGAAAAGGTTGAAAAGGAATATCACTTTTACCTGGCAACCGAGGCAACTCATTTTAACCAAACCGTTTCCGACCGGGAAGGTACAGTCTTTTCGGATCTGAAGTACCAGGAAGAAGAACTGGCGTCGTCCGTAACGGAAAATGTAAGTGTTACCATGGGAAGCGCCGGCCTTGTTGTACGGGTCGATTTTCCGACGATGCCCGAAATTTTTTCTTTTGACGACCGGACCATGTTCAAGGCCCAGCTGATTCTAAGACCATCCACGGCAAACAACATTAAATTTTTACCGGAGTCTTTACATCTGTATGAAACCGGCCGTAAAAACCAGCTGGGAGATCAGCTGATCACGGTCTCCACCTATTCAAGCTCTGCCGTGGAAGCCACCCTGAAGCAGGATGATCTGAACCAGATCACAGAGTGTTATTATATTGCCGACATTTCCGAATATCTGCTGGACAAGCTGGAAGGGAATTATTACAATACGAATAACGGATTGTTGCTTACTATTCCGTATACCGACCTGCAGACCACTGCCGATCTGCTTATCCTGAACGGTGAAAAAAGCGCGACTTACCGGCCAAAACTAAATCTCTATTTTCTGAAGTATGAATAAGGGCTTTCTTAAGATGATAAAAGGTATCGGTACAACTGCCGTCTGTTTTTTACTGACCTGCTTTCCGGGCAGGGCGCAAAACAATACAAGCAATCCCTATTCCATGTACGGTATAGGAGAACTGCGTTCCCAGAACAATGCAGCCACTTCGGCCATGGGAAATGCCGGCATCGGACTCCGGACCGGATCTTTTCTGAATGCGCTTAATCCCGCCTCTTACACGGCCATAGACAGTCTTAATTTTTTATTTGAGATTGGTATAGACGGCAAATCCTCCAGTTTTGAGTCAAAAGGGGAAACAGCAGATGCCTCCGACGCAAACCTTAGTTACCTGGCCCTGGGATGGCGCATCAACGACAAACTGGCAACAAGCTTCGGATTTAATCCGTTTAGTCACACCGGTTATGAGATCAACACAACCGCCGAGATCGAAGGAACAGTGACGGAATATCCGCTCGATATTTCGGGAAGCGGAAACCTAAGCCGGGCTTATGTAAGTATGGCATATAAGCTTACAAAAAACCTGTCTATGGGAGTAAAGCCCTCTTTTATTTTCGGATCGCTGGAACAACTCCAGTACCACAACCTTTATGTAATCGGCAGTTATCCCGTTTACAATTCCACGAAAAATTATTTTCATAACTTCTTTGTGGAAATCGGAGCTCAATATACCCTTCATCTGAAACCGGGCGATCTGACCCTGGGGTTGATGTACAATCCGGGAGCCACCGTTGCCACCCGGCGTGAAGATACCAGTTATAATTCGGCAGGCACCGTTTATGAAAACGAAGAAGAATCTACGGAAGACTTTTATATTCCCGAGGAATACGGCATCGGACTGGCCTTCAAAAACAACAGAAACCTGGTTGCAGTACTGGACGCGGGAGTGCAGTGCTGGTCCAACCACCATTATGATCTGAAAGAGCTCAGCGACCAGAGTGGAGTCCGGTTAAAAGATAATCCGTATATACGTGCAGGGTTTGAATACACGCCCACACAAAACTACCTGGCCAAATACATTCGCCGGATCAATTACCGGGCCGGATTCCAATATGCGGAATCATACCTGGATATGCGCGGACAGGATCAGAATGAAATCAGCTTCTCTGTGGGACTCGGGCTTCCGGTAAAAAACCAGATTTCGCGCATTGACGTGACCTTTGAGGCAGGGCAGAACGGAACCACAAAAAACGGACTGATCCAGGAAAATTTTCTTAGGCTCCGTATCGGGTTCTCCCTGCGTGATCTGTGGTTCCAGCACCGGAAATACAATTGATGTAAAAAAAGCTCAAAACGGGAGTTTTGAATTCCTGTTTTCTGCATGATTCATCCGGATGCCTTAAAAACGGAGTAAAACTCAGAGGGTGAATTTGTTGATCACCGAACTTTGAAAATCATTTTTGTAATTGTCGCCAATGGGAATCCATTTATCATGAATGATAATCCGGTTTTTGGTAACCGACTTGATCTTGTTTGTATTGACAATAAACGATTTATGAACCCGAAGAAAATGATTGCTTGGCAGGCTGTCGGCCATCTTTTTCAGAGAATTCAGCGTAATAACCGGTTTTTCTTCATTTTGGATAAAGATTTTCACATAGTCTTTAAGTCCTTCAATATACAGAATCTGGCTAAGCTGAATCTTAACCGATTTGTAATCAGACTTCACCATGATGAAATCCTGTTCCGGCTCATGCATATCGGTTAGTTCCTCCCTTTTTACCTTGCGGTTAATGGAAAAAACCTGATAGGCCTTGTTGGCTGCCTTTAAAAACCTGCGGAAAGCAATCGGTTTCAACAGATAATCTACCGCATTCAGATCAAAAGCTTCCACCGCATATTCCGAATAAGCCGTGGTAAAAATAAACATAGGACGATTATCCAGACTGCTGATAAACTCGACCCCGGATACATTGGGAAGGTGAACATCAAGAAAGATCAGATCGATGGTGGTTTTCTGAAGGATCTCATAGGCTTCAAATGCGGAATTGCATTTTTTTTCCAGTTTCAAAAACGGGATATGCCGGATATAATCTTCCAGAATTTGCTGGGCCAACGGTTCATCATCGATGATAATACACTTCATGAACATAAATTTAGGATCAAAAACAGGATTTAAGTTCCCTGTAAAATTAACAATTAATTCCTACCGTCGGCCTTTTTTATTGGAAGAGGCATTTCAAAGATTTCCTGAGCCCTGCAGTTTCCCGTAAAGATCGAATTCGTCCGTTGCGGTAATGTTTACCGGATAAAAGTTTCCCGGACGTATTTCCGGAGATTTTTTAATAAACACCTCCCCGTCCACCTCCGGAGAATCGAACTCGGTACGGCCAACAAAACAGTCTGTGTCTTCACGGTCAACCAGCACACGCAGCTGCTTACCGGCCAGCCGGCTGTTCAGCCGGCCCGATATAGCCTGCTGCAGTTCCATAAGTTCTGCAGCCCGCTGTTCCTTATGCTCCTGCGGAATATCGTCACGGTACATTTTGTTGGCATAGGTATGGTCTTCATCGGAATAGGTAAAAACGCCCATGCGTTCAAAGGGGTATTCCTGAATAAAAGCCTTCAGTTCCTCGAAATCGGCCCCGGTTTCTCCCGGATGCCCTACAAGAAAAGTGGTTCGAAGAGCCACGCCTGGCACTTCTTCCCGGATCTTTTTCAACAGGGTAATGGTTTCCTTACGGGTAATTCGCCGGCGCATCAAATCCAGCATCCGGTCACTTATATGCTGCAAAGGAACATCCAGATAGTTGCAGACCTTGGGTTGCTCACGCATTACCCGAAGTAGATCTTCGGGAAAACGCGAAGGATAAGCATAATGAAGACGGATCCATTCCAGTCCGTCAATCCCGGCCAGCTGCCCGACCAGCTCAGCCAGTTTGCTTTTCCCGTACCGGTCAATCCCGTAGTAGGAAAGATCCTGGGCAATAACCAGCAGTTCCTTTACCCCGCCGGCAACCAGGTTCCGGGCTTCCTCCTGTAAGCTATCCATGCTGCGCGACCGGTGTTTTCCCGTAAACAGGGGAATGGCACAGAAAGAACAATGCCTGTTGCAGCCCTCACTTATTTTCAGGTAAGCAAAATGAGCCGGTGTGGTTTGTATCCGGTGATACCGTTTTTCCTCATAAAAACCGGCATTAAGATCGCGGACAATCCGTCGGATATCAAATTTCCCGTAAAACCGATCCACCTCGGGAAATTCCCGGATCAGCTCCTCCTTATAACGGGCCGAAAGACAACCCATAACCAGTAGCTTTTCAAGCTTACCGGCCTTGCGGGCTTCAGCAAAACGCAGAATGGCGTTCACCGATTCTTCCTTGGCATCGGCAATAAACCCGCAGGTGTTCAGAATGACAATGCCGGCATCGTCGTGTTCACTTTCATGCTCCACGTTAAATCCGTTCAGAGCAAGCTGGTTAAGCAGTTGTTCCGAATCAACCAGGTTTTTTGAACACCCCAGGGTAATCACATTGACTTTTCCCCGCTTCGTTCTTTGCATGTTTTTTCGCTTATAAGATCGTAAAACAGCCGGCGACAGACAGCCGGCCGGGAAAATATTCGGTTGCTACCAGAAAAAACCACCGATGAATGCGGTCAGGAAAACAACGAATCCACAAATTCCCTGCGCCGGAAGATTTGCAAATCATCCATTTTCTCTCCTATGCCGATGTATTTAACCGGAATTCTGAACTGGTCGGAAATACCGATCACCACCCCTCCTTTGGCCGTCCCGTCTAGCTTGGTAAGCGCCAGTGCCGTCACCTCTGTGGCCCGGGTAAACTGTTTGGCCTGTTCAAAAGCGTTTTGTCCGGTAGAACCGTCAAGCACCAGCAAGACCTCATGCGGCGCTCCCGGAATCACTTTTTTCATAACCGTCTTAATTTTAGACAGCTCATTCATCAGGTTGATCTTGTTATGCAGGCGTCCTGCCGTGTCTACAATGACCACATCCGCCCGGCTGGCCTTTGCTGAAGACAGCGTATCGTATGCCACGGAAGCCGGATCCGAGCCCATCTGTTGTTTAATGACAGGTACCTCCGCCCGGTCGGCCCAGATCTGCAGCTGGTCAATGGCTGCCGCACGAAAAGTATCGGCAGCTCCCAGAACCACCTGTTTCCCGGCCTGCTTAAAATTATAGGCCAGCTTCCCGATGGTTGTTGTTTTGCCTGCCCCGTTGACCCCGACAACCATAATAACATATGGTTCCGGCTGATCGGGAAGATCAAAATCCGGAACATCGGCCGTATTGTTTTCTTCCAGCAATGCAGCTATTTCTTCCCGCAAAATCGTATTCAGTTCACTCACCCCCAGGTAACGGTCCCGTTCCACCCGTTCCTCCACCCGCCGTATGATCCGGAGCGTGGTATCCACACCGACATCCGAAGTTATCAATACTTCTTCCAGATTGTCCAGCACCTCGTCGTCGACCTTAGACTTTCCGACAACCGCACGGCTTAATTTTTTAAATACACTTTCTTTGGTTTT
>JBFWIL010000170.1:0-5687 GCA_050256015.1 Mangrovibacterium sp.
TCACCCAGCGTGTTTTTCAGATTGCAGCGGGTTATGAAGATTGTAACGATTGCGATGCTTTACGTGGAGATATGGTTTTAAAAAGCTGTGCCGGACGGCTGCCACAATCCGATGGCGAGCTGGCCTCCCAGCCGACAATGAGCAGGCTGGGAAATGCAGTAGGGGCAAGAGACTTGCTGCAAATGGGCAAATACTTACTTGACGCTTTTATATCTTCATACGCCAGTGCCCCTGGTATAGTGATAATTGATTGCGACGATACCAACAATAACACTTACGGCCAACAGCAACTTACTTTGTCTAACAGTTATTACCATGACCATTGTTATATGCCCCTGCGCATTTATGAAGGTTTATCGGGAAAGTTGATTACCACCATTTTAAAACCTGGTCGCAGGAACAAACAAAATAACGTGGCATCGCTGCTTAAAAAGTTGATCCGTTACCTGCGGGCACAGTGGCCCGGTACAATGATCATCGTCAGGGGTGACAGCCATTTTGCTTCGAAAGATTTTATGCAGTGGTCAGCCAATCAATACAGGACAGGGTACATCACCGGTCTTTCGGGCAATAAAAAGCTGCACGAGATGGCCCGTGTGACCATAGACAGTGCCGAAAGGGAATTTAAACAATACGGAAAACATGTAAAACGCTACCACAGTTTTATGTACCGGGCCGGAAGTTGGGAAACGGCCCAAAAGGTAGTTGTAAAGGTCGAGGTATCAGCCATGGGCACCAATATCCGTTATATTGTCTCAAACCTGTCCAATATCAGGGCAAAAGAACTTTATGAAAAAGGCTATTGTGCCCGCGGCACAATGGAACTGAGGATTAAAGAACACAAGTTGTACCTGAAGTCCGACCGCTCGTCCTGCAACAGTTTTTATGCCAATCAGGTCCGCCTGTTCCTGCACTCAATCGCTTATGTACTCCTGCACACAATGCAAAAGGAACTCTTTAAAGGGACTGAATATGCCAGTGCAACATTTAAAACCATTCAGGATAAAATCATCAAGACAGCCGCCTGGGTAAAAGAAATGAAAACCAAAATAAAAATCGAATTCCCGGTGTCATGCACCACCAAAGAGGTACAGGTTAAAGCTTTTGAAATGTTGTCCTTATTGCGTACTTAGCCCTGGCTGTGACTCGGGAAAATAAAAGCACTTAGCAAGGAACGGCAATGTGCTGTATGGAAAAGCTATATCATGACGTAAAAAAATACGGTCAAATTCCATTTTTGAAGACAGGAAAACGTGGTTTCCGCTTGCCTTCATGCTCACCAGTCCGGATGATCTGATTTAAAACGAAAAATATCCAGATCGTTTTTACTGAAAATTTTCCGAATTTTGGGTTTATGAATTAATCAGGCTAACTTCGGAACTCGTGCGTTCCGGTTAAATACCGGCACTGCAGCCCGTTTGACAATTGATAACGATAAAAACGGATTATCGGCTAAAACCGGTAATGGGATCCCTCAACAAGTTCAAGTCGTGCCTGCTCATACTCTTTCTTCAGCTCCTGCATGATTTGCGCCACAGGGGAAATATCATTGAGCATGGCGGAAACCTGACCGATTTCCAACTCGCCCTCATCCAGCTCGCCCTCAAACATGCCTTTCCTGGCCCGGCCCTTCCCAAGCAACTGCCTGAGTTCTCCTGCAGACGCTCCGCGATGTTCAGCTTCCTCAACCTGCCGGAAAAAATTATTCTTGACCAGCCGCACAGGAGCCAGCTTTTTCAGGGAAAGGACGGTTTCTCCCTCTCCCAGGCCGGTCACTAGCGCCTTAAAAGCAGGATGGGCAGAAGATTCCCGGGATATGGCAAAACGGGAACCGATCTGGACTCCTTCCGCTCCCAGGACCATAACAGCAAGCATGGCTCTTCCTCCGGCAATTCCTCCGGCAGCCAGCAGGGGCAATCCGCTTGCCTTCCTCACGGAAGGAATCAGGCTCAGCGTTGTCGTTTCATCGCGGCCATTGTGCCCGCCGGCTTCAAACCCCTCGGCCACAATGGCATCTACCCCAGATTGTTCACATTTTTTTGCGAAACAGGAACCGGCCACCACATGAGCCACACAGATTCCCCGCCTATGCAACCAGTCAGTCCAGTTCTTCGGACTTCCTGCCGAGGTGAAAACCACAGGTACCTTTTCCGCAACAATGATCTCCATAATAGTTTCCAATTCCGGATAAAACAAAGGGATATTCACACCAAAAGGCTTTCCCTGCGTAGCTGCCCTGGTTTTCCGGATATGCTCCTGCAGAGTCTCCGGATGCATAGATCCGGCCCCCAACAGTCCCAGTCCCCCGTTATTACTTACCGCAGAGGCCAATCTCCAGCCACTGCACCAAACCATTCCTCCCTGAACAACCGGGAAACGGATTCCGAACAGGGAACAGATTCTGTTTTTATGATTTTCCTCAATATTCATCTTATTAAAATTTTCACAAAAAGACTGACTATGAGTTCAATATACATACAGTCGTTTTTCATCAAATGACCAACGGATGAGCCCCGCATGCCAAATGAAGGCAAGCCGCACCGGCCGGCCCGAAAAGAAGAGTTCCGGATTTAAATCTGCCGGAAGTCTACTTTAAGCCGAAACCGAACAAAACAACAGTCAGAAACTCAGTTTTCCATCCCGGCATAATCTGCCTCCTCCTGAATAAAATGACTCAGCAGCTTGGTCAGTTCGGCCAGGGATATGTTCTGCTGGATCCGGCCGCTCCGCACAAAGGAAATCCGGCCTTTTTCTTCTGACACCACTATAGCCAGAGCATCGGTAGCCTCGGTAATGCCAATGGCAGCCCGATGACGCAGGCCCAGGGACGGATCAAGATCACGTTTGTCGGTCACGGGAAGAATGCAACGCGCTGCAACAATCCGGTTACCCACAATGATCACCGCACCGTCATGGAGGGGAGTATTCTTAAAAAAAATGGTCTCCAGCAGAGCATCCGAAATACGTGCATTGAGCCTCTCTCCGGTACGCACATATTCCCGGAGCTCCGACTTGCGGGCCATGATAATCAAAGCCCCGGTACAGGTCCGCGCCATGTTTTCACAGGCTTTCACAATCAGCTTAACCTGCTGGCTGGTAGCCGACTTTTGCCTGTCGGAAGAAAACAGCCTGTCCGTACGCAAAAACCGGTTAACCTGTTCGCTACTCCCGATCATCAGCAGAAACCGTCTGATCTCCTGCTGAAAAACGACGATCAGGGCCAGCACGCCCACCCCTATAAACTGTCCCACCAGGGTGCCGATCAATTCCATGTTCAGAGCCCTGACCAACAGCCAGAACAGGTAAACCACAGAAAGGCCAATGAAAATATTCAATGCCACTGTTCCCCTGATCAGCTGATAAAGCTGATAAAGCAGGTAAGCCACCATCAGCACATCGAGAATATCCAGAAACCGTATGGTGATAAAGGCATTCATCTAGCGGTTGGCTGCCTCCCTAAGCAGGTTAAAAAGCCTTACAGATTCCACAGCCTCTTTCACATCATGCACCCGCAAAATATCTGCTCCGCCAAGAAGCAACATGGTGTTCAGCACAACAGTTCCGGTCAAGCTGTGTTCCGGATCCGTTTCAAGCGGCTTATAGATCATCGATTTACGGCTTACGCCAACCAGCAGGGGAAGCTGAAACACCTTAAAAGAATCCAGGCGGTTCAGCAGGTCATAATTGTCTGACAGGTTCTTCCCGAAACCAAATCCCGGATCCAGAATAACATCTTTCACCCCCGCCCGGGTCAGCCGCCTGACCTTATCGGAAAAATAACGCGACACATCCTGAACCACATCCTCGTAAACCGGATTATCCTGCATCGTTTTAGGAAGCCCCAGAATATGCATCAAAACATAAGGAACCCCGAGTTTGGCAATGGTATCAAACATGTGATCATCAAAATTCCCTCCCGAAATATCATTCACGATACATTCCCCAATTTCATCGATTACGCGGAGAGCCACCCAGGAACGGAAAGTATCAATGGATATGGGAACCTCGGGAAATCGTTTCCGGATAGCTGTAACGGCAGGCAGCAGGCGGGTCAGTTCCTCCTTTGTCGGAACCAGATCCGAACCCGGACGGGTGGAAACGGCTCCCACATCAATGATATCAACCCCTTCCCGAAGCATCGATTCGGCCCGTTGCAAAATCTCTGATTCCGTAGTATACTTGCCCCCGTCGTAAAAGGAATCTTTGCTGACATTCAAAATGCCCATCACGGCCGGGGTGGTCAGATCAATCAATTTTCCATTCAGTGTCACCGAACTTTTCCGCTTGAAAAAATTACTGGCAGAACTCGTGATTAACATAAGCTATTAGGATTTTGATAAGTTAAACCTAGCATCCTACAAAAGTATAATAATGCCGGTAAAATACACATTTAATTCCTATTTTTATCCCCGCGAAACGGCTTATTGCTACCGGTAAATGCGGGTTCACAACACCAGGCCGCGAAACGGGCAGACCGGAATAAATGCAAAGACATAAAAAAAACAGCATGGAAAAGACATTAGAACAGTATGAACAGATCATCTGTATATGCCAGGAGATTTTCTCAAAAAAAATGAACGATTACGGCCTGGCCTGGCGTATTTTACGCCCTACCTCGCTGACGGACCAGCTTTATATTAAAGCGCAGCGTATCCGGAACATTGAGATGAAAGGCATTATGAAAGTAAATGAAGACAGCCGTTCCGAATACATAGGAATTGTCAACTATTGCCTGATGGCCCTGATACAGCTACAAAAAGGCATCACAGAGAAGGAAGACCTCCGCCCGGAAGAGATATCACAGCTTTACCTGGACGGGTTTAATGAAGCAAAATGCCTGATGCTGAACAAAAATCATGATTATGACGAAGCCTGGAGAAGAATGCGCATCAGTTCAATCACCGACCTGATCCTGATGAAAATCAGACGGGTTAAACAAATTGAAGACCATGCCGGACAAACGGAAATATCCGAAGGGATAGAGGCTAATTATCTGGACATGATCAACTACGCGGTGTTTGCACTGATCAGGCTGGAGTTCGGAGAATAGGGCAAAACAAAGCCGGACAGACAATATAGCACAGGGATGAATAACAAAACAAATAATCTCATGAAGATCCTCTGGAAACTGGCGCGGATTTTGCTGGGGCTGGTATTTTTGTTCTCCGGATTGGTTAAGGGAATTGATCCTCTAGGATCGGCCTACAAGTTCACTGATTATTTTTTGGCCTGGGGAATGGAAAGTCTGGAACCGTTGGCTCTTCCGCTGGCTGTCATGTTAATTATCGCGGAGTTCCTCACTGGAACGGCACTGATCACCGGCATACTGCTTCCTGCCTTCACAAGACTGGCACTGACTTTATTGGTATTTTTTACCGGACTCACCCTTTACATTGCCCTGGAAAATCCGGTAAGCGACTGTGGCTGCTTCGGCGATGCGCTAAAACTAAGTAACTGGCAAACATTTCTCAAAAACCTGGTGCTGCTTATCCCGGCTTTTGTCCTCTTTCGCCTGAACCGGAGATTCAGGCGGATTCCGGTTTCGGGATTCAGAATGGGCACAGCAGGCATAATGACACTGTTTGTTGCGACTCTGGAAATTTATTCCCTGAACCACCTGCCACTTATCGACTTCCGTCCCTATAAAGAGGGAACGCATATTCCCACGGCCATGAGCATTCCCAGGA
>JBFWIL010000171.1:0-5666 GCA_050256015.1 Mangrovibacterium sp.
TGTTTTTTAAAATTAACCCTTATGGGACTCGACCCTTTAAGTGGCTATATTAGAATCGATTGTACATTCTTTGAAATATTTTCATCTTTAGTTCGAACACACAAAAGCCCCGTAATAACTATAATTACGAGGCATTTGGTTTTCTAAGGTGAACCCGGCGGGACTCGAACCCACAACCTTCTGATCCGTAGTCAGATGCTCTATCCAATTGAGCCACGGGTCCATTGCCTAAAGCGGTGCAAATATAATATTTTTGCCAGACAACCTGCTATAAAATGTATTTTTTTTGATCCGGGCTGTGTCTCCTGCTTGTTGATCTGTTTTTCGCAGCGCTATGCCGTAAAAGCCGGATCGGCTGTTCAGAATTCCGGAGTTTGTCCCTTCTGTTGCTGCTGCAGAAAGTGGCGAACTTCTTCTGCGGTTAAGGTCTTTACGTTGGTGATGATAACATCTTCGTTCAGAAAATTCCCGTATTGATTGCATTCTTCAATAAAGGAACGGAAAATTTCCTGCAGGTTCTTTTTTAGCGGAAACAGGAAAGAACCGAGGGCAAGTTCTTCATCGAAATGCATCTGTTCCAGTCCGCCTTCTTCTTTTTCCAAAAAGAAATTCAATTCGTCTTCAATAACCTTCTTCTGCATGGCGCTGAAAGGGCTTAGCTTGTCTTTTTTTATCAGGGCAATGAAATACCGGATGTTTTGGCCTTTTCCTCCCAAACCTGTAGAGATGAACACCTGCTGTTCTCCCAGCAGCGTGCTTTGGAGGATCATCCGGCTTTCCTGCAGGGCAAGTACGGCCCATTTCCTGAGCTTTCCCCGGGTTTTTTTATGAAAACGCTCAATGATCCGAAAGGCTTCGACCTCATCCTGTCCGGCCAGCCTTACCAGAAGCTGTTTTTTTCCCCGGGGGGCCATTCCCGGGTCGCAGAGCATTGCTTCGGCGTTTTGCAAATCTTCAATTTTTCCATTATTCCGCTTGTCGCGGGCCTGTTTAAAATATTCCATCTGCATATCCACGTCGATCTGCTCTTCCAGGATGCTAAAGTTGTCGGGCAGAGAATCGATGGCTTCCTGAATTTTTCTGTAGTTGTTGTTCTCTTCCATGACGCTCTTTCAAAATGCAAAGATAAGGAAAGGCATCAGACTGCGGGGCTTTTTATTTTTTTTTAAAGTTAATTTTAAAAAGTTGAATATCTTTGCCGCTCAAATCAGTCGGATGTTATTTCATAGATTTTTAAGGATCAGAATTACACGTGAGGCTTTCAGAAGTAAAAAATAATGAGCTGGCCGTTATTACAAAGGTTCTTGGGCACGGTTCGTTTCGGAGACGGATTACCGAAATGGGATTTGTGCGGGGGAAGGAAGTTAAGGCTATCAAGAATACTCCTTTCGGGGGACCCATTGAATTTCGTATTCTCGATTACAACATTACGCTGCGGCGTTCGGAAGCCGATCTGGTTGAAGTAATCACCCCCGACGAAGCAGGTAATCAAACCCGTTCTGTTGGTTATGAAGGAGTGATTGATCTGGAAGAACTCAAACGCTCTGCCCGGGAGAAAGGCAAACAAATTCACATTGCCCTGGTTGGCAATCCAAATTGCGGAAAGACTACCATGTTTAATTTTTTGTCGGGTTCCAGGGAACATGTGGGAAACTACGGCGGGGTCACAGTGGATGCCAAACGGGCTGTTTTTGACCGTTTGGGTTATCGTTTTGTGCTGGTCGATCTGCCAGGTACCTATTCGCTTACAGCCTATTCCCCGGAAGAGATTTATGTCCGGAAATATATTTGGCAGGAAACTCCAGATATTGTGGTGAATGTTGTTGATGCCACCAATCTGGAACGAAATCTGTTTCTGACCACCCAGCTTATTGATATGGACATCAAGGTGGTCTGTGCTCTGAATATGTATGATGAGCTGCAGCACAACGGCAGCCGGTTCGATTATGAAAATCTGGGCCGCTTGATCGGCATTCCCTTTATTCCTACCGTCAGTTCGAAGGGAACAGGCGTGAACGAATTGTTGCATAAGGTTATTGACGTGTATGAAGACCGGGATGCGGTTGTGCGGCATATCCATATCAACTACGGGGCAGAGTTGGAGAAGTCGATCCGGCGCATTCGCGGCAGAATTAGAAAAAACAAGCCGGTGACCGATACGTTTTCCTCCCGTTTTTTGTCGATCAAATTGCTGGAACATGACCGGGAGGCTCTTTCGTATTTGTCGAGCTATTCAAATTATCAGGAAATCAGCGATGTCCAGTCTGAAGAATGCCGGCGCATTGATAATTTGTTTGCGGAAGACAGTGAAACGGTTATTACCGATGCCAAGTACGGCTTTATTGCGGGAGCCCTGAAAGAGACATTCCGGGCAAAAAAGCATTCCGGTCAATACCGTTCGGAGCGGATTGACCGCTGGCTCACTCATCCGCTATGGGGAATGCCGATATTCCTGGCCCTGATGGGGTTGGCTTTTTACGTTACTTTCCGGCTGGGTGAACATCCGATGCGCTGGATTGACCATCTGGTCGGGGAACTTAGCGGATTGATCAGCACGTTTATGCCGGCTGGAATGCTGCAGGATTTGCTGACCAACGGTATAATTGACGGGGTGGGAAGTGTGCTTGTATTTGTGCCGAACATTTTAATCCTGTTTTTTTTTATCTCCCTGATGGAAGATTCGGGTTATATGTCACGGGCGGCTTTTATCATGGATAAGGTTATGCATTATTTCGGCTTGCACGGCCGGTCTTTTATTCCCCTGGTTATGGGATTTGGCTGCAATGTACCTGCCATTATGGCTACCCGGACCTTGCGGAACCGGGGAGACCGTCTGCTGACGATGCTCATCATTCCCTTTATGTCGTGTAGTGCCCGGTTACCGGTGTATCTTCTTTTTTCCGTGGCTTTTTTCCCCCGGTCGCCGGCCCTGTTTTTGCTGGGCATTTATTTTACGGGAATTCTGGTGGCTTTTCTGATGGCCCAGTTGTTCAGCAAGACCATTTTCCGGAATAAGGAAACGCCTTTCGTGCTGGAGTTACCTCCCTATCGTATTCCAACGGTGAGAAACATCGTGCGCCACATGTGGGACAAAACGTCCCAGTATCTCCGGAAAATCGGGGGGGTTATTTTGATGGCCGTGGTCATTATATGGGCCCTGGAATATTTTCCCAGAAGCGGTGAGAAAATACTGGAAGTTAACCGGGAAATTGAGCTGGCTGAAAAGCATAATCAGGAGGGAAGAGCCGGGGTGGAAAAACTCCGGTCGGAGAATGAAGCCACGCGTATTCGCAATTCCTGGCTGGGACGGATTGGCCGGACTGTTGAGCCGGTAATGCGTCCGTTGGGTTTCGACTGGAAAATGAGTGTCAGCCTGCTGGCCGGCCTGCCGGCCAAGGAGATAGTGGTCAGCACAATGGGCGTGCTGTACCAGGCGGAGGGAGAGGAAAGTGCCGGCCTGCCAGAGAAGCTCCGGACGGAAACTATTGCTTCAGGACCCAAAACGGGCCAGAAGGTAATCAGTTTGCCTGTGGCCCTGGCTTTTGTCATTTTCGTGTTGATATACTTCCCCTGTATCGGCGTAATTGCTACCATACGGAATGAATCGGGGAAATTGTTATGGGCCGTGTTCGCTATGGTTTATACAACTTCCCTGGCCTGGGGACTGGCCTGGGTAACGCTTCATGTCAGCTCCCTGTTCTTTTAAAGCCGTTTAAACCGGCTAATCGTTTCTTCCGGATCTTCGGCCTGAAAAATAAAACTGCCTGAAACCAGGATGTCTGCCCCTGCTTCATAGAGTTTTTTCCCTGTTTCGTAGTTTACGCCTCCGTCAACTTCAATGAGGCAGGATGAATTCTTGGCCTGGATCAGTTCCCGCAGACGGGCAACTTTGGCGTAGGAATGCTCAATGAACTCTTGTCCGCCGAACCCCGGATTAACAGACATGATCAAAACCATATCCAGTTCGCCGACAATATCTTCAAGCAGATGGACCGGTGTATGCGGATTCAGGCAAACGGCGGGTTTCATGCCGGCCTGTCTGATTTGCTGGACTGTTCGGTGCAGATGCGTGCAGGTCTCGTAGTGTACGGTGAGTATTGCAGCTCCTGCCTTGCGGAAAGCCTCAATGTAAGGATCCGGATTGATGATCATCAGGTGAACATCCAGTGGCTTGGTAGCAATGGGACTGATCTGCTGGATAATGGGTATGCCGAAAGAGATGTTTGGAACAAAAACGCCGTCCATAACATCGAAATGGATCAGGTCGGCTTCACTTTGATTCAACATACAGATATCATTGCCCAGACGGGTAAAGTCGGCCGATAAGATAGAGGGTGCAACTAATTTCGCGCTCATTGAAAAATGTTTTCCAGATTTTGTTTCCGGTAAAGATAGCAGAAAAAAAGCTTACAGGAATGAATTACTCTCCCAGATATGTTTTTAGCAACCGGTTGCGGTAATGATTTTTTAATTTTTTAATTGATTTTTCCTTAATCTGCCTGACCCGTTCTCGGGTAAGACCGAATACCTCGCCGATTTCCTCGAGGGTGTGCTGTGGGTAACCGTTCAGTCCGAAATAATATTTTATGATTTCTGCTTCCCGTTCTCCCAAAGTGGAAAGTGTCCGTTCGATTTCTTTCCTCAGTGAATTTTTTATCAGGAAGTTATCCGGACTGGGCGATTCGTCATTCAGCATAACATCATACATGCTGTTTTCCTCTTCCTCTCGCAAGGGGGCATCCATGGATACATGATGGGTGGAAACTTTCATGGCATCTTCCACAATCTCGGAAGTGGTTTGCAAAATTCCGGCCACTTCCTCCGGCGTAGGTTCCCGCTGATATTCCTGCTCAAGCCTGGAAAAAGTCCGGTTGATTTTGTTGATCGAGCCAATCTTGTTCAGAGGAAGCCGCACGATCCGGGCTTGTTCGGCCAGAGCCTGCAGTATGGACTGGCGTATCCACCAGACGGCATAAGATATGAATTTGAATCCGCGGGTTTCATCGAAACGCTGTGCCGCTTTAATCAACCCCAGGTTGCCTTCGTTGATCAGGTCGGGCAGACTAAGTCCCTGGTTCTGGTATTGTTTGGAGACAGAAACCACAAAGCGGAGATTGGCTTTTATCAGCTCTTCCAGGGCCTGCTGGTCTCCTTTTCGAATTCGTTTTGCCAGTTCCACCTCCCGTTCTGCGCTCAGAAGCTCAACCTTGCCAATGTCGTGCAGATACTTGTCTAAGGACAGTGTTTCACGGTTTGTAACCTGTTTTGTAATTTTTAGCTGCCTCATTGAATCAATTCCTTATGTGTTTCCAAGCATATTAAGTCAGTTAACAATAATGAAATCTGATAAAAACCTGAATTGTTTAACGGAGCTGAAAATAATCATAATTCGCCGGATTTTTAAATTGTAACCCATATTTTTTATGAAGGAAGGCATTTCCCTGTCTAAATATGGTTTTGCCGGTATGAACAGTCATTTTTTTCTTTATTTTTGTGTGAGTATGGGTGAAATAGGGGCATTCTTGCTGAAGATCAGTGAAATTTTACAGATTTTTTTGGTAAATACTAACAAATTTATTAATATTGCAGCAAATTCGAATGAATCAATCCATCAGATAAAATCCTGACTTTTTTTAATATTTCTCCAGATTTTTTTTGGAATTATT
>JBFWIL010000172.1:0-5662 GCA_050256015.1 Mangrovibacterium sp.
GTAGAACATTTTTTTAGGTATGCAAAGCTTTCCGCAAAGCATTGCATGCAGATAATCAAATATGTTGACTTGGATGCTGAAGGAATATGTCTGATTTTTGTAGTTGGCGAGTTCCATGCCTTGGAAACTCAATTGAAAAGCATATGTTGATATGCAAATTTGCGGAAGTTGAATTAAAAAGTAAACACTATGGAATTCAAGAGATACTGTAAGACCTTATTGCTTGAAAACAAACCGGAACTGATTGAAGCATACAAAAAGGTGCATTCGCCAGGGGAAACCTGGCCGGAAATAGGCCGGGGCATGAGGGAGGTCGGTATTCTGGATATGGAAATTTACATCTACGAAAACCGCTTGTTCATGATTATGGATACGGTGCCCGATTTTGATCATAAGCAAGCGATGACCGAGCTGGCCGGAAAGCCGCGTCAGACCGAATGGGAGGCTTTTGTCTCCCGTTTTCAGCAAGCCGGTTCGGCTGCGGCAGCCGGGGAGAAATGGCAGTTGATGGAACGCATTTATGAACTGGATCAGAAAGAAAGTTATCGGGCTGAAGCTGGTCAGAAGAAAGAGTTCCAGATGGATAAGATGAGCAAAAGACTGATTTGATGTGAATGGATTTGTATTAAAATGTAAATGGATGAACCCCAATGATATGAAAAAGGCAGAGCCTGTTTTTCCTCCAGTGATTTACGGAACTTCCTATCTGGGTAATCTGTACCGTGAAATGCCTGAAACTGATAAGCTGGCTCTGATGCGGGAATGGTTCCGGGTGGAACAGGGCCAGGTCATGATTGACTCGGCGGGGAAGTACGGTGCCGGTCTGGCTCTTGAAGTAATCGGGAAAGGTTTGGAGAGACTGGGCATTGACCCGGAGCAGATCACCATAAGCAATAAGCTGGGCTGGTACCGGGTGCCGTTGTCCGGCATCGAGCCCACCTTTGAGCCCGGAGCCTGGGCCAACCTGAATTACGATGCCGTTCAGAGAATCAGCTACCGGGGAATACTGGAATGTTGGGAACAGGGTTGTGAACTGCTGGGGGCGAAGTACCGACCGGCCCTGGTGTCTGTACACGATCCGGATGAATACCTGGCGGCTGCCGAAGATGAAAAGGACAGGGAAAGACGGCTTCAGGACATTCTGGATGCTTACCGGGCCCTGTTTGAACTGAAAGAGAAGGGTGAGGTTCGGGCTGTAGGTATAGGCTCCAAAGATGCCAGGATCATTCGAGAACTATGCGCGCTTGTGGCGTTTGACTGGGTCATGATTGCCAATCAGTTTACTTTGTATCGTCATCCGGTCTCCATACTGGAGTTGATCAGCCGTTTGCACGATGAGGGCGTTCATATCATTAATTCGGGTATTTTCAATGCCGGTTTTTTGACGGGAGGAGCTTATTTTGATTACCGGCTGATGAATCCGGATAAGCCGGGTGACCGTTCTCTGTATGCCTGGCGGGAGAATTTTTTTGCTGTCTGTGAACAATACGGTGTTACTCCCGGCGATGCCTGTCTGAAATTTGCCCTGTCGGCTCCCCAGATCTCTTCTGTGGCCCTGAATCCCGGAAAACCTTTTCGGATGGCACACAACCGGAAGCTGATAGAGGAACAGCTTAATCCTGATTTCTGGAAGGAAATGAAAAGGAAGGAAATTATTGATTCAAGATATCCGTATTTCTAATTATCTGATTATGATTATTGATGCCCATCATCATTTCTGGAAGTATGATCCGCTTGCATTCGACTGGATAGGGGAGGATATGGTTTCCATCCGTAAGAACTTTCTTCCTGAAGAACTGAAAGAAACCATAACGGCTGCCGGCGTATCCGGCGTGGTATCTGTTCAGGCACGTCAGTGCCTGGAAGAAACCGACTGGTTGCTGGGAACGGCTGCCGCCCACGATTTTATCCGTGGGGTGGTTGGCTGGCTTCCGCTGGCCGCTGAAAATATCGGGGATTTGCTTGCTAAATATGCGACCAATCCCTGGCTGAAAGGACTCCGTCATGTGGTACAGGACGAACCTGATCCGGAATTTATCCTGGGAGACATGTTTAACCGGGGAGTATCCCTGCTGGAGAAGTACGGATTGGTATACGATATCCTGGTTTTTTCCCGTCAGCTTCCGGCCGCCGTCCGCTTTGCCGATCTGCATCCGGATCAGCCCATGGTACTGGATCATATAGCCAAACCCCTGATTAAGAGTGGAGAAATCTGCGGTTGGAGCCGTCAGCTCAGGGAACTGGCAAAACGTGAACAGGTTAGCTGTAAAATCAGCGGGATGGTGACCGAAGCCGATTTGAAGCACTGGACACCGGAACAGCTCAAGCCCTATTTGGAAATAGTGCTGGAAGCCTTCGGTCCGTCACGTCTGATGTTTGGATCGGACTGGCCGGTTTGTCTGACTGCAACGGATTACTGCGGATGGCTGGAAGTGGTTCGCAAAGCTCTTTCCAACCTGACCCCGGAGGAAAAGGAACAGATTTTTTCCGGGAATGCCCTTAGAATTTACCACCTGTAATTGTTTTTTGCTGCAAAAGGAAATTACTTCCGTAGTCGGAATTGGGTGTTTTTTTGACGGTATCTTTGAAATAAGCACAGCATGGCGGACCGGAAAGGGTGAGATTCCGGGTCGTTTCTTTTGAATACAGATTAATGGTTGAAAAATGAAAGCAATAGAAATAACCAGACCGGGTGAGATGAGAGTCGTGGAGCGTGAAAAACCGTGTCCCGGCAACGAAGAGATCCTTTTGAAAATCAACTATGTTGGTTTTTGCGGGTCGGACCTGAGTACCTATCTTGGTAAGAATCTTATGGCTGAATTTCCCCGGATTCCCGGTCATGAGATTTCGGCCGGGATTGTGGAAACAGGAGAAGGGGTGCCGGCATCATTTAGTCCCGGACAACGGGTTACGGTGGTTCCGTATACCAACTGCGGACAGTGTACTTCCTGCCGGCAAAAACGCTTTAATGCATGCCGTTATAATCAGACGCTGGGGGTTCAGCGCGACGGGGCCATGGCAGAATACGTGGCAGTGCCCTGGCAAAAGGTTCTTCCGGACGAGGGGCTGGGCGCACTTAAACTGGCTCTGGTGGAACCGCTTACGGTTGGATTTCATGCCATCGACAATGCGCAGGTAACTGACCTGGATACGGTGATGGTTTTTGGCTGCGGTATGATTGGCAGCGGGGCCATTGTGCGGGCCAAACTGCGTGGTGCTACAGTGATCGCCGTAGATATTGACGACTCCAAGCTGGAGACGGCCCGGCTGCTTGGGGCTGCTTACCGTATCAACTCGAAGACGCAAAATCTGCACGGGGAGTTGGAGCAGATTACCGGGGGAAACGGGCCCTCGGTCGTTATTGAGGCTGCCGGAAATCCGGTGACCTACCGTGCTGCCATTGAAGAAGTGGCCTTTGCTGGCCGTGTGGTGTGTATCGGCTATGCGGGAAGTGATATTGCTTTTCCCACCAAGTTATGGGTACAAAAGGAAATGCAGATCTTCGGTAGCCGCAATGCCAACCCTTCCGATTTTGAAGCTGTGATCAAATATCTGAAAAACAACATATTGAATGAAAAAATGCTGATCTCTCGAATTGTTGGTCCGGAAGAAGCAGCAGAAGCTATGCAAACCTGGGCAGAGAATCCCGGGAAGATTCTGAAAATCATTGTCCGGTTTTCGAGCTGAGTTTGTATGTTTGCAGACAGCTCCCGGAACGAAAATCGTACTTGGTTAATTTGGAAACCTTATTAAATTATAAACATATCAACAGATCATTAACTCACACACTAGCATGATTATTTGCGAATGGTAAGTTCCATATGACCATTAAAAAATACAGATGAAAAAATCGAAATACGGTAGTATCATTTTTTTCTGTCCGTTTTCATGTATGTCTCCCCTGGAATTCAGGGTTATGCCCAGAACAAGGTCCATATTCCTGCTATCGAAGAGGTAGGAGCATTGGTTATGACTGAAGAGATAGTTCCGGTAAAAGCTCCTTTTGCCATGCCAGAATTTAAAAAGCCGGTTTTCCCTGACGATACGCTTTGCATTACGGAAACGGGAGCCAGGGGAAGGTGTGTTATCAACCAAAGCAATTCAGCAGGCCGTTGATAAGCTAAACAGGAAAGGCGGTGGAACCGTGTTATTCCCAGGGGCAATTGGATAACCGGCCGTATAAGCTTGAAAAGTCGCGTGAATCTTCACCTGGACGAAGGGGCTGAACTGTGGGGATGATTGTTTCACCATTAAGTCCGGGCGGGGTGAAGATGGTATGCGGGTAAACAGGTCCACGGAAAATGTAGTGATCCGGTACTGCCTGGCCCGTCAGGTTAACCGGTTAACTCCACACTACTGTAAAATTTATGCACGGGATTTGATCATTGAAAATTCTTCCCGGTTTATTAAAGTGGTGTCCATCCCGGAATCGCCGCTGAATGATTTTTTGATTGAGAATGCGGAGGTGAACTGCAAAGAGCTGATACGGTTGCATGATGCGGTCGGGGTAACTCTTCGAAACATCAATGTGAACAGTGAGGATGGACTCATTGGTCTGCTGGACAGTCGCTATGTGTTGTTTGACCGGGTGAATTTTGAGACAGAAGTACCTTTGCAAACGAAAGTAAAAGGAAACCTGTGCGGGGATATTCGATTTAAAGACTGCAGTCCGGAAAAGCCGGAGGGTTGGCCTGGACCTTGTATTAATTAAGGCAATTTTATTCTGGTTTACTCAGTATTTTCCGGTTCCTGCCGGCAAGAGACCTTAGCATTACAGCAGATTAACCTAAGCAAAGTCCGGTTTATCTGCTGTGTTTTTTTCTGCTTTTTGTCTGATGGTTTTTTACGGTCATTTTGTTTTCTTCTGTCTTTCTTGCTGTCCGGGAACAACACTTCCTAAGATAATCTTGTACAGGAAGAATCTTGTGAAAACGTTTTCACAAATCCCAACTTCTTGTTATATTGGCAGGCTCGAAGAACGACCTGAAAGAGATCGTGCATTGTCCCGGGAGGAGATGGGCTGGTTTCTATTTACGAGGTCGTGTTAAGTTTTAAACGAATAAAACGAGCCGGATACGAGAAATTGTAATCAATGTCTTATGAAATATACATACCTATGAATCTGAACAGACGTATGAAATGGAAAGTTGTCCTGGTCTTTCTGCTGTCCGGGATGCTGACTCCTGCAGTTTTGCTGGCAGAAACAACGCTTCGTCCGGTTTCCCTTTTGTGTGAGATGCTGGAGAATCCGCTGGGAATTGATGTGCAACATCCCCGGCTAAGCTGGCAGCTTCATGCTTCCGGCCGGAATAACGCACAGACTGCCTACCGAATTCTGGCGGCCTCGGATCCGGAAAAGCTGGCTGCGGGTGAAGGTGACCTGTGGGATTCCGGGAAAGTTTTTTCCGGACAGTCCATACTGGTTCCTTATTCAGGCAAACCGCTGGAAAGCAGAATGCGGGTATACTGGAAGGTAAAACTGTGGAACGGAGCGCAGGAGAGTTCATGGAGTGAACCGGTCTGGTTTGAGATGGGCTACCTGTACTACAAAGACTGGTCTGGACGCTGGATCGGTTTTGACAGGGCTTTCCCCTGGGACAGTGAAGATAAGTTTTCGCGGCTTTCCGCTCGTTATTTCCGGCGAGAATTTACCGTGTCCAAG
>JBFWIL010000173.1:0-5630 GCA_050256015.1 Mangrovibacterium sp.
CCTGGGCTGGTACCGGATGAACGCGAACCTTTCAGGCTGTCCGGGCTTTCCCCCCAATACAGGCGTCTGCCCCACTGCTGGTTTCCACACTGACACGCGTGGCCGTAAGCTGCGTAAGGTTCACATCGGCTCCGCTGCTGCTGCTCACATCAAGCTCTCCCAGCCTAAGCGGATTCCGGGCCTGCACATCGGCACCGGCACTGGCATGCAAAGCGGTGAGTTCCGTAAAGACCACATGCACCCGGCGGACCTGATTCCAGCGTATGTTCCAGTTCTGCCTGTCGCGGATATAAATCTTCAGCTGTCCGTCACGGACTTCGGTGCGGATCTTGTCTACCAGCTCGGGTTCAGCCTCCACCGTTACATTGCAAACACTGCCCTGGGTAAGAAACAGATCAATGCCGCTGCTTACCGAAATGCTGCTGAAAGGACCTGTTTCGCGTTCCTGCCTGCGGGTTTTCTCGCCGGCAGCACGGGAACTCATACCTGCCAGAACCAGCACCAGCAGGATCACTTTAAACGGAACTGTTTTCATTTTCTGAATTTTTATATGATGCTAATTACAGTTTTCGTATTAGCGACAATGCTTTTAAATATTTCTTTGTTGGGTGGCTTCACCTTGCATGCTTTTTCAAAAAAGCGCTGCCATAAACGTCTTTTTTTAACAGACGCAAAAAAACGACATTCGTTGCACGCAGCCTCAACAGAAAACGTCCGGAGCCCCGGACAAACGACTTCCACAACAACGGAAAAACGGCTGTGTAAAAACGAACCGCTGAATGCAAAAACAGAACCCGGAGGCAAGTTAAGCAGGTACAACAACATTTTTCCCAATTATTCGTTGAACTTTTTTCTTTTACCGGCAAACAGGCAGAAAACGGCTGTTTCCGGAAAAAGGTGAACGAATGCTGCTTTTTAATCAAAGCTTTGTGTATTTTTGCTGTTTCTGGAATGTGTAACACTGCAGGATCTGCCGTAAGTTCACCAAGAAACAACCGGCCAGGTGGCAGAGGATCCGGCAGTCTGCAAAAAAGCAAACAAAAGATGAAGATACGCTTAAATAAGAAAAAAACGGGAATCCTGGCAGGTCTTCTGCTCTTGCTGGCTCTGGCATTGGGTTCACTGACACGCGACGAAAAGCTTTTCCAGATCGATAAGAATTTCGATATCTGTTATTCGCTGATTCGCGAGCTGAATCTTTTTTATGTGGATGAAATTAAACCGGAAAAGCTGATCCGCACAGGCATCGATAAGATGCTGGAATCGCTCGACCCTTACACCACCTATATCCCCGAATCGGAAATGGAAGATTTCCGCTTTATGACCACCGGCGAGTATGCCGGTATCGGAGCCCTGATCAGCAAACACGACAGCCTGGTAATCATTGCCGAACCCTACGAAGGCTTCCCGGCCCAGAAAGCCGGACTCCGGGCAGGTGACATCCTGCTGAAAGTGGCCGGGAAAGACACCCGCAATATGAGCACCGAAGAGGTGAGCAATCTGCTGAAAGGTCCGGCACACGAAACGGTAAGTGTGATAATAAGCCGTCCCGGGGTGCGAAAGAATTTTTCGGTGGACATTATCCGCGAAAACATTCAGATTGACCCGGTGCCTTATTCGGGCATGCTCGATGAAAAAACAGGCTACATCAGGCTGTCGAACTTCACAACAGGCTGCAGCAAGCGGGTACGTGAGATCTTCCTGGACCTCAGGAATAAACAGGGCGCACGCTCTCTGATCCTGGACCTGCGCTCTAATCCCGGCGGACTGCTGAACGAGGCGGTGTCGATAGTAAACCTTTTCGTGCCAAAAGGTGAAGAGATCGTGAGCACCCGCGGAAAAGTAAAACAATGGGATAAGTCATACCTGGCCACGGAAACACCTGTGGATTCGGTCATGCCTCTGGCCGTGCTGGTGAACCGCAGTTCGGCTTCGGCCTCGGAAATCGTTGCAGGAGCTCTGCAGGACCTGGACCGCGCAGTAATCGTGGGAAACCGGACCTTCGGCAAGGGACTGGTACAAACCACCCGCGAGCTGAGCTACAAATCAAACCTGAAAGTGACTACGGCTAAATATTACATTCCCAGCGGACGCTGTATCCAGGCATTGGATTATTCAAACCGGAATGAGGACGGCAGCGTGGGTACCGTGCCCGATTCCCTGATCAGCGAATTCTCCACCAAGAAAGGCCGCAAGGTGTATGACGGAGGCGGCATAACCCCCGACATCAGGATCGACCTGGACCGGATCAGCAGCCTGAGTATTAACCTGATAAACGACTTTATGTATTTTGACTTCGCCACTCTCTATGCCAACACGCACAAATCCATACCGGCCCCGGAAGTGTTTGAGCTCACCGACGAACTCTATGCCGAATTCCGGAATTTTCTGAAAGAAAGGAACTTCAGCTACCAGTCGGATACCGAACGGGAACTGGAACAGCTAATAGGAACAGCCAAAGAAGATAAATACTACGAACTGGCGCAGGCAGAATTCGAAGGTCTCCGGGCACGGGTAAAACACGAACTGAACAAAGATCTGGATCAGTTCCGCGACGAGGTGAAAGAACTGCTGACCGACGAACTGGTGTCGCGTTATTACTACCAGAAAGGAGCCATACAGGCTACCATACGGACGGATAAGGGGATTGCCAAAGCCCGTGAGGTACTGGACGCTCCCATGCAGCTCTCCAGGGTCTTTACCCCCGGAACGGTCATTGCCTCTGCCGGGAAAAGAGGCAAGCCAAAGACTGCCGAGAACCAATAAAGTCCGGTTTATTGGAAAGGAACAACAGGACAGATACGGACCAGACTGCTGTTAATGCGCTGAGGAGGAACAGCAGAAAAGCATTCGGACAGCTCTTTTCACGCTACAGCCAGAAATTGTATTTTTTCGCCCTGGGCTATCTGAAGTCGGGAAAGGATGCTGAAGAAATTGTACAGGAAACCTTCATCAAACTCTGGGAACGACGCGATGACCTGAACCCGGAACTGTCGATCCATGCTTACCTCTTCAAAATCGCCTTTAACTTTATCCGGAAACGGATGATCAGAACGGTCAGGGAAGAAGAACTGCGTCATCATCTTGCTGATGAACTGGCCGACTTTGACGATCATACTTCCAACACGCTGAATTATCATTTCCTGCTTCAGCATATCAATCAACTGATTGGGCAACTGCCACCCCGGCAGAAACAAATCCTGGAACTCCGGAAACTGGAAGGATACCCGGTTAAGGAGATTGCCGGAATACTTGGACTGTCTATTAAAACGGTTGAAGCTCATCTGACCGCTTCCCTGAAGTTTCTGAAAGAAAGGCTTCAATCCGAAAACATGGACGATCTGCTGTTATTTGTCTTAACCTTCAAACAGGATCAGTTTCGCGGCGATTTACCCTTGACAGGGTTTAAAGCCCTGTCAGGGATACCCGGATAAGGGATCATTTTCAAAAAAAGTTTTAGCCGGCTAAGGGTAAAATTGTCCTTTGGGATATTACTTATAAAGGCTGATTGAAAATGAACCCAAAACTTGACTTGTTAAAACGTTTTTTTCAAAACCGGTATTCACGCAAAGATTACCGGGAACTGAAAAAGCTGCTTACGGATATGAATGATCCTGAACTCGGGGAACTGATGCAGTTACACTGGAATGAATTCAGTCCCGTACCAGTGCAGCACAAGGACCTGTCGCGGGTGTTTGCAGCGGTGAACCGGGAACTGGATGTCGGTTCAAAATCATTTTCATTCCGGAAGTTGTCCCGAACATGGTCACGGATCGCAGCCATTCTGCTTTTACCGCTTCTGCTCGTATCGGGCCTTCTTTACATGCAATTAAGGCATTACCTGGCCCAGCAGGATGTTTACGTGGAAGTGGCCTCTCCCGCGGGATCACGGACCACGCTCAATCTGCCTGACGGATCAATCGTGTGGCTCAACGGCGACTCCCGCATCCGCTATCCTTCCGTATTTAGCGAAAACCGCGAGGTTGAAGTGACTGGTGAAGCTTTCTTCAAGGTAAAGAGTGACAAAGAGTATCCCTTTATGGTTGCAGCAAGGGATATTTTTGTCAGGGCAACAGGCACCGAGTTCAATGTGCTGGCTTATCCGGATGATCCATCTGTCAATGTTATTTTAAAAGATGGAAAAGTGACAGTCCTGGATTCCCGTCGATCTCCCCTTCAGGAGATGGAAGCCGGATACCGTTACAGGTATGATGAACACACGTCTGAAGGAAAATATGCAGGAATGAACGCCGGAAGCTATTCGGACTGGATCCATGGCAAGCTCATTTTTGAGAATGCCACGATGGAAGAGGTCGTTAAGCGCATGGAACGCTGGTACGGGGTGAACATCGAGATCACAGACAAGGAACTGCTCCGGCTTCACTTTAAGGCAACCTTTATCAACGAAAGCATAGAAGAAGCCTTAAAGCTGCTCCAGTCAACCGCTACCTTTAATTACCGGTTCGTAAAAAGGGAAATCAGGCCCGACGGGACGATGGAAGAGTCGAAAATATTTATAAGTCGTGAAAACTAAAAACCAGCACATCAGAAAATAGACTGAAGATTAACAATTGTAAAAACAGACACAAGACAAAAAAGGAGACCGAAGGGACTCAGGCACAAAGGAACGTAGAAACTTTTTTCAAACAATTTAACCATTCAGCAATTATGGAACAAAAAATCAGGAAAGCGATTGCAGCGCTTCCCTGATCGAAAAAAGAGTTAACATGTTATTTAACCCTCAAACATTTCAAATTTATGAAAAAAAAACAAACGGATGAGGTATGGTGCAGCCATATCTTGTTTAAATCATTTCGAATCATGAGACTAACGCTCGGACTACTTTTAATTCTGGCAGCACAGGGATGGGCTACCAAAGGCTACTCCCAGAAAGCCGTTCTGAACCTGGACATGAAAAACGCAAAAATCGTTGATGTTCTGGAAGAAATTGAAGATCAAACGGATTACTATTTCCTGTTCAACTATGAACAGATCAATTCCGACAAAAGGATCAATGTCAGCCTGACCAAGGCGAAGATTGACGAAACATTGAACACGATCCTGAAAGGAACTGATTTGAAATACACGATTAAAGATCGTCAGATTGTGATCTCGAAAGATGAAACAGACGCAAATTATTTGAGTTCAGTTCTTATTCTGCAACAAATAAGTATTTCCGGAAAAGTAACCGATTCTTCAGGACAACCGTTACCCGGTGTTACTGTGGTTGTTAAGGGAAGCACCAATGGGACCATTACAGATGTGGATGGGAATTATTCCCTGCCCAATGTTACCGCAAACGAAACACTCGTGTTCTCGTTTGTAGGAATGAAAACACGGGAAATTCCCGTAGCAGGAAAAACAAACATCAATTTGATAATGGAGGAAGAAACCATTGGGCTGGATGAAGTTGTGGCCATTGGATATGGTACGGTAAAAAAGAGTGACCTCACCGGGTCGGTCGGAGTTGTGAAATCCAATCAGCTGGATCAGCAGATCAACAATAACATGGGAGCAGCTATTCAGGGTAAGATTGCAGGGGTTTCGGTCGAATCGTCCGGTGGCGCCCCTGGTGCGGGAATGAACCTGCAGATCCGGGGTGCCGGTTCCCTGAACAATAACAATCCCCT
>JBFWIL010000174.1:0-5592 GCA_050256015.1 Mangrovibacterium sp.
TCGACAAGCCGTGGGCCACCTTATAGCGACTGCCCAGCGGATAGGCCAGGGCATGAACAGCAGCAGTATTAACCGGTCCCAGACACATCCCCCCGTACACACTTCCCAAAGCTACCCGGGTACGGGCCTCCACATCGGAACCTTCAACACAGACCCGTTTCAGATTCTGAAAAATCAACCGCATCCCCTCCAGGGCAAGCCGGTCGGTGACCGGATGGGCACAACGGTTGACATAAGCTTCAAGACAGTGCGTAAACGCATCTATCCCGGTAAAAGCAGTCACGGCCGGAGGAACACCTACCGTCAGTTCCGGATCCACATAGACAGCATCGGGCACAAGAAAAGAACTGATCACACCTTTTTTTTCCTGGTCCGTCTCATCCAGAAAAATGGCATTGGGAGATACTTCACTGCCCGTTCCCGATGTTGTAGGCAAACAGGCCAGATAAGTTTTCCGTTCTTTCAGTTTTCCAATCCCGATAACCGAAAGAACAGGCTGTTTGTTATATAACATGGCAGCCAGCAGTTTTGCGGTATCCAACACGCTCCCGCCGCCGATCCCGGCCACGGAATCGGCACCGAAACTTCGGGCCGATTCCAGGATCCCCTCAAATTCGGCATAAGAAGGTTCCTGATTAATCTGATCGTTCACTTCAAGGGCAATGCCATCCGCAGTCAGTCCTTTCAGGAAAGGCTCCAGAACCGGCCGCAAAACCGGTATGGTTAGCAGGAATAAACGGTTGTATCCTTTTGTACGGTAATCCTGAAAAAACTGCTTCAGACTACCGGCCCCATAACTTATGCTTCCCGGATTGGTAAAGGTTATTTTCTCCATATCGCTGTTTTTTCACGTTTTCAATACCTTAACAAACACTTTGGCCGAAGGATATTTGTAAACGTTTACATTTTATTATCCTCTTTTTATAATATAGTTACAAATATAAAAATCTTTTTTTAATGAAAACGTTTTTATATGCTTTCCATACGATCTGACCAATTCTTTCTGCTCACTAAAACAGAGATGTGAAAAAGCCGGGACAGAACAGCAGAATACCGGAGACCACAAGACGCCTGTCACTTTCGGGAAACCACCTGCCGTTTCAGCTTCATCAGCATGAATCACGGACCATCAGCTCGGCATTCAGGCTCATCTGAATGGCCGGCCGGCCAGGATCGCTGATACGCTGGATCAGCAATTCCCCTGCCCGCTTCCCGATTTCATAGGCCGGCTGACGCACAGCACTGAGTGCCGGATTCAAAGAGTTGGCCCAGTACATATCATCGAAACCGATAACGGCAATATCGCCGGGAATGCGCAGTTTCATAGCATGAATGGTTTCAAGGGCTCCCAGGGTAATCAGGTTATTCCCGGTAAACAATGCATCCGGAGGATTGGGTAAACGAAGCAGGTCCGCACTCAGACACACCCCGCTTTCATAACCGGAATTTCCGAAACGGATCAGCTCCGGATCCACTTCCAGCTGATGAGCCTGTAATGCCTTCCTGTAGCCTCTTTCCCTCAGCACGCTGGATGGAATGCTTGGCAACCCGCCGATATGGGCAATTCGTCTGTAGCCGGTTTTCAACAGGTGATCTACCGCAGCAAAAGCCCCGGCCTCATTATCTACCCAGACCAGATCGACATTACTTTCATGCAAACCACGGTCAACGCAGACCACAGGAAGTCCGTTTCTAACCATTTTCTTCAGCCGCTGATCCTGTTCATTGGCCGGAGCAGCAATTAAACCGTCAATAGCTTCCGACTCCAGAATATCCAGGTACATAGCCTCCTTTTTCTCATCCTGTCCGAAATTGCACATGATGATGGCATAATTGTTCCGGTAAGCCACATCTTCTATTCCCATCAAGACATCTACATAAAAGGGATTCCGGATATCGGGTACCAGGACCCCCAGCAAGTTGCTGGAACCGCTTTTGGAACGCAGGCGCTTGGCCACCCTGCTGGGTTGGTAATTCAACTCCCGGATTGCCTTTAAAATACGCATACGGGTTTCCTCGTTGACACTCTGACTGTTATTCAGTACCCGCGAAACCGTGGCGATGGACACCCCTGCCCGTTTGGCCACTTCGTTCATGCTTGACATAGCTTCTTACTTATGTATATAGTGTTGAAAACGATTTCACAACAAATTAAGATTATTTTGGAATAAAAACCGAGTAAATTGGAAAAACTGTTTGTATTACTCCTTCATCCAACTCCCCGGGCCCTATTGCCTTTTCCGGCAAAGTAACACATCCGGGGAAAAGGATTATCTCCGGATTGCGGTATTCCTCCACCGCTATTTCAACCTGCCGGCTATCCGGATGTGCGTTCCGGTTTTCAATTTCCATAACGGCATTGGCCGAAGTCATTTCCGGCAGGCAAACTGCCGGGTTCCACAGGAGTCTGAAAAAGTTCATCATGCTGCCAGGAGGCATCCGCATCATACCAAAGCTGCCACCCCGGACCATTCAGATCGATAACATGCCGCTCCCCGGCACTGAATCCGCAAAAGCACACAACAGAAAAACACAGCTTAAGGAAAATTTTATTCATAGGTTCAGATTTTTGGATAATCAGCAGGTCTTCGTTAAATCAAAGATACTATTTTTCCAAAAACAGACTGTTCAGGTATTCTTCCAGGTTGGTATACCCATCCTTATTACGGTCAAAACTGCCATCAGCCGGATCCTTCCGATCAAGCCCGTTCTTCTTCTCCCAAAGATCGGGCATGCCGTCATGATCGGTATCCGCCGGGGCTTTCTTTGTCTTTAGTTCCGGCCAACCCCCGGCTTCTTCCACCGTATTGACCACCCCGGTTCCGCGCACCGGTTGTTTACCGGACAATTCCCGGATAATCCGTTTCTCATGTGAATCACGGCCGGGAACAATGACCCCGGCTTTTTCCTGTACCAAAGCAAAAGCCTCCCTGGCCTGTATAGTTGTGGTATTTACCACAGGGAAAGGATTCCGATGCCGGTTTACTTCAGGAGAAGTACCCCTGTCCCATTCCACCGCATGTTCCCAGTTGTCCTCAGCGGATTCCGGATAGCCTTCAATATAATTCCCATCAATGAACCAGCGGCTCTGAAAACCGTATTTTCCCGCATTGTCAATCCGGACCAGCCTGCGGCTGATGCTTTTTTCCGTGGCAGGTCCGGGTTTATAGTAGTTGCCCACAAAATTAATTGAACCAGGCTTTCCATCACAGGACCGATGACCGTAATTGAACACCACATTGTTCCGGAAATCCATGTTTTCGGTCATCGACTGGTTATTTCCCGCCACGCTCGGGTTTCGCCCGGGAGCATGAGCAATCAGGTTGTACAGGTAAGATGCGTTCTTTCCACCCAGAGAACCACCGTAACCGTGAGCCCCTTTTTCATGAATTGAATGGTGTAAGGGTTCTGAGAACAAAGACCACTGTACCGTGATATTTTTGTTGTCATGCCACGAATTAATGCATTCATCCACCGTCCAGCTTACAGCACAATGGTCAATGATCACGTTCCTGCTTTTCCGAAGTTCTATACCGTCAATTTCAGATCCGATAAGTCCCGATCCTGTCCCCGGCCTGATCCGGATGGAACGAATAATCACATCGTGGGTTTCTTTCAGATGCAAAGGAAAATTTTTCAGACAAATACCATCTCCCGGAGCTGTCTGTCCGGCAATGGTCAGGTATGGGTTGGTAACGGTCAGCATGGAAGCCAGCTCAATCGTTCCGGAAAGACGGAAGACAACCGTACGCGGGCCGGAAGATTCAACGGCAGCCCGTAAACTGCCGGGGCCATGATCATTCAGATTGGTTACTTCAAGCACTTTTCCTCCTCTGCCACCAAGAGCAAAAGATCCGAACCCCTCAGCTCCCGGAAAGGCAAGCTGCTGTCCCCATGTCAATGTTCCTGTCAGAAGGAAAACAAACAAAAAATTTAGTTTTAACATGCAAATGGTTCTTCGATGAATCATAGCATACCGGCCCGGCAGAATCCGGATCCTGTTTCCAAATACGGGTAATTTTGTCATTGTCTACTGATTTGTTTGTGTTAATCGTTTTCAGACTTAAAAAATTATATTTCTTATTTTTACGGCTAAAATATTAAAAATATATGAAAACGTTTTCAAACAAGCTGCCTATTTTTTATATATTCACAGGCAAGAAACGGAAATCACCCTCCTGCAGGAAATAATCCGGCAACGGAGACAAACCGTAAACGAGACAATAATCAACACCTTAAATCAATCAACATTATGAGAGAAAAAAGTACCTGTTTTATGACTGCTCTTTGTATCAGGACTTTTAAAACACTTAGTGCCGCACTGATCCTGCTGCTGACTCTCGGCAAATTTGCCGGAGCACAGAACCCCCCGTCATGGAATATGGCCGATCTGGGAGCAGATACCACCGGAAAAAACAAAGTAACTGCCCTGATTGCACAGGCCGTTGAACAGGCCCACCTGGCAGGGGGAGGAACCATCTATTTCCCGGCCGGAGAATACCTCACCGGACCGATCCACCTGAAGAGCAACATCACACTGCACCTATCGGCCGGAGCGGTTATTCGCTTTTCAGATGATTTCGACGATTACCTGCCCATGGTCCCCTCCCGCTGGGAAGGAACCGATGTGATCAATTTTTCCCCGCTGATCTATGCCTGGGAAGCAGAAAACATCACCATTGAAGGGCGGGGCATGATTGACGGACAAGGAAAAAAATGGTGGGATTATCACCACTGGCTCTATTCCCAACCTAAGGATTTCCGGTCGAAATGGCAGAAAAAGTTTAACGAAAAAAACCGGGAGGTATTGTTGCCCGATATCCCCGATATGATTACCCGGGGATTTTGCCGTCCGCCATTTATCCAGCCCATGTATTGCAAAAATGTCCGGATTGAAGGAATTACCATTGTAAACTCCCCGTTTTGGACCATTAATCCGCAGTACTGTGAGAATGTGACCGTAGATGGGATAACCATCAACAATCCGGAGTCACCCAACACAGATGGCATCAACCCCGAATCCTGCCGGTACGTGCATATTGCAAACTGCCATATTTCCGTGGGCGATGACTGCATCACAATCAAATCGGGAAAAGACCGGGCCGGGAGGAAAATGGCTGCTCCCTGCGAAAACATCACAATCACCAACTGCACCATGCTGCGCGGCCACGGTGGGGTGGTCATCGGCAGCGAAATGTCGGGGGACGTAAAAAAAGTAACCATCACCAACTGCGTGTTCGAAGGAACCGACCGGGGCATCCGCATCAAGTCAACCCGAGGCCGGGGCGGCGTGGTGGAAGACATCCGTGTAAGCAACATCATCATGAAAGACATCCGGCTGGAAGCGGTCAAACTGAATATGTTCTATTCCAAAACAGACCCGGAACCTGTTTCGGAACGGACCCCCGTGTTTCAAAACATCCATATAGGCGGACTGACCGGAACTGCTAAACAGGCCGGTTTTCTGCTTGGACTGCCGGAAATGAAAATTCGCAATATTGCCTTCTCGGATATCCGGCTGGATACCGAAGTGGGCTTTACTGTAAACGATGCTGAAGATATTTCCTTTAATCAGGTGCTGATCAATACGAC
>JBFWIL010000175.1:0-5565 GCA_050256015.1 Mangrovibacterium sp.
CCATAACCAACTATGAACTGTTTCTCTTTTGTTCAGATATGTAACTCAGATTAAAAAAACAATATCTGTGTCATCTCCTGAATTCATTTTTGCAGGCGGCAACATTGATGGCAAACCGGATTGATTTGAAAGGGTTTCCTCCTTTTTTGATGATCGTGTCAACAACAGAGCGTAATACCGCAAATATCCCGGCCCCCCGCTCCGAGCGGAAACTTCCCGATACCTTCTGTTTGTCTTTGACATTACGGATTACCCTTTCTGCCAGGTTATGAAAACTTTTGGATAACCTGGCTGATAAACCCAACAGATTGATGACCGTCATTGCCGGTTTGCGTAATAAATTACGGATAATGACCCGGATGTTTAGTTTCATAGATTTTTAAATTAATATCGACTTAAAGGTTTACAATCATAATGCCAATATTATAAACTGTTTGTTGTCAGATATTTTTAATGTATTATGTATTTGTAAGTGTAAAATATATTTACAGATGGTGTCAAATAATTGTATCGCAATCTTTATTTTGATGGTGTGGGAAAGCAAAAACAGCTCTTTTGCAATTTTAGCTTTGTGTGTTGGCTTGTGTGAATTGCAAATGTGCTGTTTGTGTGTTGGCTGTTGTTTGAAATGCTGTCCCAAATCCTTATTGCCTGATAAGGCAAAAGCGCGGAGGGAAAAATAAATTTCTTCTTTGTTTTTGCTGTCGTTTGTTTGATAAATTTCGCTTAATTTACCTTGTTGCTAACGGTGAACTGTATGGTGCGTAGGGCATTAGATGTTATTTCTAACGCTTTACTATTATTGATAATTTAATAAGGATATCTCGGAAACAGAGACATCCTTATCCTTTATTCCGGAGATAAAACATCAGGGAGCAATTTCCCTACGTTTAATCCTGTTCTGCATATACCGGATTGAGAAAAATCAGGGAAAAGACCATAGCAAACGACAATTCATGCAGCTCACTTTCCTTGACCAGGTTAATCGAAAGCACCATGAGGGTGGAAATCACAATCACCCAGATGTGCAGGTTCCGGGGCATGGGCACCCGGAAGCGGGAAACCAGATTACGGAACCAGGTCCACCTGGCAGCCAGGATGCGGAACAAAAGGAAATAAACAGTCAGGATAACAAACATGGGAGCGGCAAAAATCAGTTTGTTCAGGTTTTTTCCACCTACTATCAGATTATGCAGGTTCGTTTCCGCCTGTTTGTTGTTTTCCAGAAAAAAATCACTGCTTTCAATGCCAAATATTCGCTGTCCCCAGCTGATCTCTTCGCCCGCTGCAAAAAAGAACAATACCGCCAGCATGCCAAAGGTAAACAGCCAGAGCGGTTTTCTTTCCTTCCGGTATTCCAACACACGATACAGACAAACCAGGCTGGAGAAAAACAAAAAAAGCGCTGTCATGTTTTCCACAAAACCATCTTCTTGAACATAATCATAAAATAGGTCTTCGCTTACTCCGTATCCCAGGTAAATTCCGTAAACAATAAGCAACAGAAGGGCTGCGCTAACAATGATTTCAATCCATTTAATCCATTTCTTTTTATCCATAAAAAATAATTTTAGATCGTTAAATATCCTGTAACGAAAAAATGCAAAACGAAAGGTACACATCTTACACCCTTCCCGCCGGCCAATCCCGGCATGGCATTCACCGGCCGATTTCACAAGAAAACAAAAATAGCGAAAAAATGATACAATAATTCTTTATCTTTGTCCGAACTGTTGGGGGTGCTTGGAACAGCCAGGCTGAGATGATACCCCGGAACCTGAGATGTATAATAACAGCGTAGGGAAACGGTATTTGGTTATGCCTCAGATGATCATTCTCTTCATTCCAGTAACCGTTATCTTCAGAGAAATACAGCTTTATTAAGAAGACCCCTCGCGATGCAGGTACCGGCCGGCAGACCTGTTGCTCTTCTTCTCGGTTTACTTTCCCGATGGTCACAATAATTAAAAACACACAGGATGATTGATGCAAACTTGTTAACAGCCGATATTGATCGGATAAGAGAGCGTTCCCCGCTGATCCACAACATCACCAACTACGTGGTTATGAACAACACCGCCAATGCCCTGCTGGCCCTGGGTGCTTCTCCCGTTATGGCCCATGCCCCGGAAGAAGTGGAAGAAATGACAGCCATGGCCTCGGCCCTGGTACTCAACATCGGCACACTCAGCCGGGAATGGATCCGGGGCATGATGCTGGCCGGCAGCAAAGCCCGGGAAAAAAAAATTCCCGTGATCCTGGATCCGGTGGGAGCCGGTGCCACAAATTTCCGTACAAAAACCTGCCAGGAATTAATAAAAAGCTGCCGGCCCGGTATTATCCGGGGAAACGGATCAGAGATCATGGCCCTGGTCAGCCGCAGGAGCCGTACAAAAGGGGTTGACAGCCTGACTGAAGCAGCACTGGCCGTAGATCAGGCCCGACAGCTGGCCCGTGAAACTAAAGCTATAGTCGTGGTCAGCGGTCCCACCGACTACATCACCGACGGCGTTCAACTGAAGACGGTCACAAACGGTTCATCGCTGATGACCCGGGTTACCGGACTGGGATGCACAGCCTCAGCCCTGACCGGGGCCTTTGCTGCTGTGAATAACGATCTTTTCCTTGCAGCGGTCCACGCCATGGTGGTCATGGGTATGGCCGGAGAGCGGGCAGCAAAAGCCTGCAGCGGCCCGGGAAGCCTGCAACTGCAATTTCTGGATGAACTATACGGACTGAATAAACAGAAGATCACCAAACAGCTAAAGTCATGAACAAAAAACCTTTTGACCTAAGCCTTTACCTGGTAACCGACCGTTCCCTGGCCAAAGGAAGATCACTCGAATGGATCGTCAGCGAGGCAGTCCGAGGCGGAGTGACTCTGGTCCAACTCCGGGAGAAGGACTGTACAGCCAGGGAATTCACCGACTTGGCCATTAGGCTGAAGCAAGTGCTGGAGCCGTTGAACGTCAAGCTGATTATCAATGACCGGCTGGACATAGCCCTGGCCTCGGAAGCCGACGGACTGCACCTTGGACAGAACGACTTGCCCTTCCCGCTTGCCCGCCGCCTGATGGGTACAGGTAAGATAATAGGACTCTCCGTGGAAACGCTAGGACAGGTGCGCGAAGCCAACCGGCTGGATGTAGATTATATCGGCATCTCTCCCGCCTTCAGGACAGCTACCAAGACTGACACCCCGGAACCATTCGGACTGGAAGGAATAAGCCGGGCAACATTACTATCACGTCACCCCGCCGTAGCCATAGGTGGGATCGACCAGACAAATGCTGCCGAGGTCATCCGGGCCGGAGCCGATGGCATTGCCGTAGTCTCGGCCATTGTTTCGGATCATAATCCGTACCTGGCAGCCCGGCAATTAACCAAACAAATAAAATGCAAATCATGAAAGAGACCAGTCGACACAAAACACAAAAATGGAGTGATCATGCCTGGGAAACGGCAAAACCTGTTTACAACCAGATACTACAGCTTCCTTTTATCCATGAGTTGATGAACGGCACGCTCCCCCGGGAAAAATTTAATTTCTACCTGCAACAGGATTCCATTTACCTGGAAACCTACGGTCGGATTCTGGGCAGGATCGCTGTCAGCTTGCAAAAGCAGGAACACCTGCGGTCTTTCCTCAGATTTGCCGGCGATACGGTTGCCGTAGAACAAGCTCTGCACAAATTCTTCCTAAAAGAAAAACCCATGTCGGCAACTGCATCGCCGGGCTGCATGCTGTATACGGGCTTTCTGCATTCCCTGGCAACACAAACACCGGGAATAGCTGTAGCCGGAGTACTGCCTTGTTTCCGGATTTACAAAACGGTTGGCGATTTTATCCTGGAGAACCAGACTCCCAATCCGAATCCATACCAGCAGTGGATCAACACATACGGGGGAGAAGAATTTGCCGAAGCCACCAAAGAGGCCTTGCAGATCAGTGACGAGATAGCAGATCAAATAAAAGGACCGGAGCGCGAAGCCATGACCGCGGCCTTTATGACCGCTTCCCGGCTGGAATGGATATTCTGGAACAGCGCCTGGCATATGGAACAATGGCCGGTATAAACGAATTCCCGAACGGAGAACCTAAAAATCTTGGTAAAAATACAGGAATAAATCATCTTAATTCGTTTTTTCAATGAAACAGTATAAACGCGTTTTAACCATTGCCGGCAGCGACCCCAGCGGAGGAGCCGGCATTCAGGCCGATATGAAAACCATGTCGGCCTGCGGCTGTTACGGGATGTCGGCCATCACGGCCGTAGTTGATGAAAATACGTTGGGAGTATACGGCGTTCACCCGGTTCCCCTTGATTTTGTGCGGGGACAAATCCGGTCGGTGCTGAACGATATCGGGGCCGATGCCATAAAAATAGGCATGCTTCACTCAACAGAACTGATCCGAACGGTAAAGGAAACTCTGTCCGGATACACCATCCGTAACATGGTGCTGGACCCCGTGATGGTAGCCACCTCAGGTGACAGACTGCTAAAAAAAGATGCCATAGACAGCCTCATGCAGGAACTCATTCCCCGGATGCGGGTGATCACACCCAATATTCCGGAAGCAGAAATCCTGCTGGGCGAAACAATTAACCGGCAGGCTGATCTGCCCAGGCTGGTCAAACGATTGTCCGCCGGCGGCCGGGTTTCCGTTCTGCTCAAAGCAGGTCATCTGACAGAAGACAAGCTGACCGACATCTTTTACAATGCAGAGGAAGACAAAATACTGGAGCTTCCCTCCCGCCGGATACCGACAAAAAACACGCACGGCACGGGCTGTACCTTCTCCTCAGCCGTCGCCTCCTTTCTGGCCCACGGATTATCCCTGAACGAAGCCGTCAGGCTGGCAAAAGAATACATAAACCAGACCATCATCCACGGCAGCACCTATACGATCGGGAAAGGTCACGGTCCCGTTCACCATTTTTTCCGGTTCTGGTCCTGAATTTAAAAAAAGGGACCTCAACGATGACAACTCAGGGCCTGACAACCACCCGGTAACTGCCGGTACCGGTAAAGGTACGGCCAAAAAGATCCGTTGCCTTTACCTCAATGATCTGTTCCCCGGCAGGCAGGTTTACCGGTATGGGTGCATACCAGAGATGATGGCAGTCAACCGGATGGGAAGGTCTCCGTCCTTTCGGTAATTCACTGGCAAAATCCCACTCGTGAAGCAGATGCAGGTAGGAAGGATCATAATCACTAATCCGGCTCATTTTCTTCCAGACTCCTTTTCCAACCCTGAAAAACACGGAATCGTATTCACTGCCCATAAAAAAATTAACATAAATACCAGCAGAAGTATTCATGTTTTGCTCTACCACCATGGGAGAATATATCTCCATCTGGTAATCCTGCGATTTCCCGGCCACGCGATAGTCAATCGTATACCTATTGCCTTCAATATTTAAAAAAGCATATCCTCTCGGGGTACCGTCACGCATGGTTGATAACGGAATACCCCTTTCATCCGGTTGTCCCTTATACCAGTCGCCCGAGGTCGTTCCGGCATTGTAATGATGATGTATTGCGTCCTGCAGCCAGCCATCT
>JBFWIL010000176.1:0-5529 GCA_050256015.1 Mangrovibacterium sp.
CAGACGGAGCTTATCCGCCCGCTGCCGCTGAAGCTGGAAATACTGAAAAGGGATGCAGGTTACAGCCTGTCACAGGATTCCCGGGTGGCCGATGTGGATTTTGAACGGCTTCGGTTCCCGTTAATGCTAAAAAAATGGGAGGGCGGAACGTATTTTCAACCCCTGGGAATGTCGGGATTTAAAAAGATCAGTGACTTTTTTGTCGATGAAAAGCTATCTATTCCCGAAAAAGAATCCAGCTGGATTCTTTACAGCGGGAAGGAAGTGGTCTGGATCATCGGCAGACGGATTGATGACCGGTTTAAGGTCAGCCCGCATACCCGGCTTGTTCTTCGTATACACAGCTTCCCTTAAAGATTGGCCCCAGGATCCGGACATCCCGTAAAACTTTATTAACTTTGCATTCTCTAGTGAAAATCGGCTTATGACAAAGAAGAAGGTAAAAAAGAAGAAGGTTGGCAGACCGGGCGTTTTTACGCGTCTAAAATCTTCTTTGACAGGTAAAAAGCTCAGGTATGGACTGGGAATGCTGTTGTTTGTTCTGGGTTTGTACCTGCTGGTCGCTTTTGTTTCCTTTTTGTTTACCGGTAAGGCTGATCACAGCAAACTTGATATTTCCTGGCGGGAGCTGGTTCGGAATCCGGAAATCCGGGTCCGGAACACGGCCGGGAAAACCGGGGCTTTCCTGGGAGAAATGTTTTTGAACCGGGGGTTCGGACTGGCGTCTTTTTTGTGGGTTTATCTTTTGTTTGTCACTGCTTTTCAGCTATGGGGCAGGCCGCTTGTCCGGTTCGTCCGGGCATTTTTGTATTCCCTGTTTCTCCTGGTGATGATTTCGGTGAGCCTGGGGCTTTTCCTGACCCTTTCAGGCAACGGCAACAACCTTTTTCTGGGGGGTGAAGCCGGTTTGTTTGCTGCTAACTGGCTAAACTCCATGTTTGGCAGGATCGGAACTTTTTTTATTCTGACCAGCTGTTTGTTTTTGCTTTTGCTGATTCGTGTTGACCGTTTTTCAGCCTGGCTGAATACGTTGTTTTCCCGTAAGGGAAAGCCGGCTGATCCTGAAAAATCCGGTCCGGTTCAGGATTATTGCGTGGTCCCGGAGGAAAGTCTGGGTAAACGGATCAATGAGCATGACCAGGTGGAAACCGTGTTTGATCCGGATACGGGGTCTGCGGAATTTGAGGAACAGATTGATGCCGAAAAGGAGAGCAGGCATGTGCCGGACCGGCTCGGTGCCGGTGAGGCGCAGCCGGACCCGCATGCGGGTCCGGAAATGACCGTTGAGAAAAAGGAAGAAGAACAGAATGAGCATTATAAAGCCGGGGCTGATCTGGAATCTTATGACCCCACACTCGATCTTCCCGGTTATAAATTTCCCTCCATTGATCTGCTTGATGATCATACTTCGGACAATGCGGAAGTGAGCAATGAAGAGCTGATCTCCAACAAGAATAAAATTGTGGAGACTCTCCGGCATTATAAGATTGAGATAACGAAAATCCGGGCTACCATCGGGCCGACAATTACACTTTATGAGATCATTCCCGCTCCGGGAATCCGGATTGCCAAAATAAAGAACCTGGAAGATGATATTGCACTGAGTCTGGCTGCTCTTGGCATCCGTATCATTGCCCCCATCCCTGGACGGGGTACCGTTGGTATTGAGGTTCCCAACAGGCAGCCGGAGATCGTTTCCATGCGTTCAATTATTGCTTCGAAGAAGTTTCAGGAGAGTACGGCCGATTTACCCGTGGTGCTGGGAAAGACGATTTCCAATGAAACGTTTCTGATCGACCTGACCAAGATGCCTCATATTCTGGTAGCCGGGGCTACCGGACAGGGAAAGTCGGTCGGGCTGAATGCCATCATCACCTCCCTGCTGTATAAAAAACATCCTGCACAGCTCAAGTTTGTGATGATCGACCCGAAAAAGGTTGAACTGAGTCTGTATTCAACTATTGAAAAACATTACCTGGCCAAGCTGCCCGGTGACGAAGAGCCCATCATTACCGATATCCAGAATGTGAAATATACGCTGAACTCCCTGAATATGGAGATGGATGTCCGCTACGACTTGCTGAAAAAGGCTCATGCCCGGAACATCAGGGAATACAATGCCAAATTTGTGGCCCGCCGGCTGAATCCGGAAAAGGGACACCAGTTCCTGCCTTATATTGTGGTCGTTGTTGATGAGTTTGCCGACCTGATCATGACGGCCGGCAAGGAAATTGAACTGCCCATTGCCCGTATAGCCCAGCTGGCCCGTGCGGTGGGAATTCACATGCTCATTGCCACCCAGCGGCCTTCCACGAACATCATTACCGGAGTCATTAAAGCGAACTTTCCTACGCGAATTGCCTTTAAGGTGGCTTCAATGATCGATTCCCGGACCATTCTCGATACTCCCGGAGCCAACCAGCTGATAGGGAAGGGTGATATGCTTATTTCCATGGGCAGTACCATGACGCGCTTGCAGTGCGCTTTTGTGGATACCCCTGAAATTGAACGGATCTGCGGATTTATTTCCGAACAACGGGGCTATGCTTCTGCTTTTATGTTGCCTGAATATGCCGGTGATGCAGAAGGCGGATTGCCGGAGACAGATCTGAACAACCGGGATGAACTGTTTGATGAAGCTGCCCGGGTGGTGGTTATTAACCAGATGGGGTCCACTTCCATGATCCAGCGTAAATTTTCCATTGGTTACAACCGGGCCGGTCGTATCATGGATCAGCTGGAGGCAGCCGGGATTGTAGGTCCCAGCGAAGGCAGCAAAGCCCGGCAGGTGATGATCCAGGACGAGTATAGTCTGGAACAATTATTGAAAAAATAAACGATGAAAAAACTATTTGCAGCTGCTGCCCTGGTTTTATGTACCGGCCTTGTATGGGGGCAGCAGGATCAGAAGGCCCGGTCAATTCTGGAACAGGTAACGGAACATACGCGTGCCTGTGCGAGCATGCAGGCTGCTTTCAGTTATGTGATGGAAAACAGTGATGAGGGAATCCGGGAAGTAAACAGGGGGAATATTCTGATCAAAGGCGATAAATACCATTTGAAGCTGACTCAGCTGGGCATGGAAACATTCTGTGACGGTGAAAACGTATGGACTTACATGGAGGATGTCAATGAGGTGAATATCTCTTCCCTGGAAGATGAAGCGGCTAATATGCTGAATCCTTCCAAATTGTTTACCATTTATGAGGAAGGGTTCCGGTACCGTTATGTGGGAGAACACAAGGAACAGGGGGTCCCTGTGTTTGAGATTGACCTGATCCCGGAATCCGGGGAAGGAGACTTTTCCCGGATAAGACTGCAGGTCGAACAGGAAAGAAAACTGGTAAAACGGGCCGAGATGGAAGGTAAAGACGGCAACACCTATGTGGTGGAGGTACACGACCTTAAAGTGGATGTCCCGGCGGAAAACCGTCAGTTTGTGTTTGATCCGGCTCAACATCCCGGAGTGGAGCTTGTTGATTTGCGGTAGACGGATTGGTTAATTTCTTGTTAATTAATTTATTTTTTGTGTAAGCCTTTTTGCCGGGGATATTTCCATGAAGGTGGAACCGCCTCCGATGCCAAAACTTCCGCCCACATAGACCACCAGGTCATCATCCTTCAGCTTGCCGGCATCCAGCAGGGCCTTCAGGGAGGTGCGCACCATCTTGAAACGGTTTTTCTTGGGAACAATCAGGCTGGCTCTGACTCCGTATGAGAGCGAAAGCTGGCGGACCACCCGCATGTTGTAACATTGGGCATAAACCGGTTTTTCTCCGCGGAAAGCAGCCAGATACAGGGCTGTCCTCCCGGTCAGCGTATTAGTTACAATGGCTGTGGTCTTAAGTTCCCGGGAGGCCTGGATGGCTGCCTCTGCCAGGTAGTCCACTTCGTCTTCCACGGAGGGGATGGTGATGTCGTTGCGTTTGTCTTTCCCGGATTCAACTTCATTGGCAATGCGGTGCATATACCGGACCGCTTCCACAGGATGGTTTCCGTAGGCTGTTTCTCCGCTCAGCATAATGGCATCGGCCCGGGAATAGATTGCATTGGCCACGTCGCTGACTTCAGCCCGGGTGGGACGGGGATTGTCGATCATGCTGTGCAGCATTTGGGTGGCAATGATCACTGGTTTTTTTCGCTGAACGGCTTTTTTTATCAGGTGACGCTGGATTCCGGGAATCTTTTCCGCGTCAATCTCAATGCCCAGGTCACCCCGGGCAACCATAATGCCATAGGCATGGTCCAGGATCTCGTCAATGTTATTTACACCATCCGGGTTTTCGATCTTGGCAATGATTTTAATAGGGCTATCATGCTTATCGAGTAACTGCTGGACCTGCAGTACATCCTCCTTGTTACGGACAAAGGAATGGGCAATGAAATCCACATCGTTGCGGGCTGCAAACGCGATAAACTCATCGTCCCTTGAAGACACGGAAGGCAGGGGAACACTGAACCCGGGGGTGTTCACACTCTTTTTGTTTTTGATCGTGCCCGGATTCTCCACTTCACAGAGTACATGGTCTTTTTCCATGCGGATCACATCCAGTTCAATATCTCCGTCATCAATCAGGATCTTGCTGTTATCGGGAATTTCCAGATGAAATCCGGGATAGCTTACCTGCAGCACCGTTCTGTTTTCCGGACTTTTTCGGGTTAGTCCGGAAACTTCAACCAGCTGTTTGTGTTTAACCTGCAGGGGAACGTCTATCCCTGTGGTACGAATCTCAGGTCCCTTGGTGTCGATCAGAATGCCGATCTTATCGGATACCGAACGGATGTTCTCAATCATTTTTAAGGCACTCTCCGTAGAAATATGCGCCGTATTTAAGCGGGCCACGTTCATGCCTTCCCGGTACAGGGCCCGGATGAATTCCGGCTCACAGCGCAGATCGGAAATTGTGGCTACAATTTTGGTGTGCTTCATCTGTCAGTTCTTTTACAATATGCTATTACGGCCGATTCTGATAAAACAGGGCTTTCCCGTCTGTCAGTTTCGGCCATCCTGCTCAAAAAATGAGCGGCAAATATAATGCTTTTACCGGATAAAACTTTCTATTCCGAGACGGTAAGAGTCAAAACCAAATCCCATGATGCTACCCCGGCAAACCGGCCCGATCAGGGATTCGTGCCGGAAGCTCTCCCGGGTCATAATATTCGATATATGCACTTCAACTACCGGTGTGGTTACGCCGGCAATAGCGTCCCTGATTGCCACCGAAGTATGCGTATAAGCCCCTGCATTCATCACAATGCCGTCGTAACTGAACCCGCACTCGTGAATTTTGCCTACAATTTCCCCTTCTATATTCGATTGGTAATACTCCAGCAGTAGCAGGGGAAATTTTTTCCGGAGTTGTTCAAAATAGATCTCGAAGGGCTGATCGCCATAGATGTTCTTTTCTCTTTTACCCAAAAGATTCAAATTCGGGCCATTAATTAACAGTATTTTCATTTTTGTTGTTTTTTTTAAAAAAAAATTATAACTTTCGCATCATTCCTACGTATTGAAAATTATGTAATCTT
>JBFWIL010000177.1:0-5509 GCA_050256015.1 Mangrovibacterium sp.
GATGAGCCTGTCGCCGCTTTATTTCAATGACGAAAATCTGCCGGCCTTCCCCAGTCCTTTTCACAGTAACCTGACCATTGTAATCGGAACCATGACCATTGCCCTGACAGGCTTTCTGCTGGCCAAACTGTTTTTCAAGAAAGAGAAAGAAGAGGCCAGGGAATAGCCCATGCGAAAATAGCCCCGGGGTTGATTACTAAAAAGGTGCCTAATATGTTGAGACACCCTTTTTAGTAATTTGGTTATATATACGGTTAATTGTAACCCTGGTTCTGGGTAAATTCATCCTTGTTGATCACCGCATCAAGCTGTACCTGCGGGATGGGACGAACCGTATGGTAATCCTGGATGTTGTCTTTGGCATCGGGATTGTATGCCCGTACATATTCCACCAGTTTACCCGTACGCTTCAGGTCATACCAGCGAATCTGTTCACCGCACAGTTCCCTGGCACGTTCTTCCAGAATGAAATCAAGATCCATATCTCCCTCTGTAATCTCCATTTCTTCTTCCATCCCCGGATAAGCACGCTGACGACGCAAGATGTTCATGTACCCGGTAGCCTCCGAAAGGTTTGTGTTCAGCTCGGCTTCAGCAATAATCAGGTACATTTCCGACAGGCGAATTACAAACACATCCCGGGAACTCCATGTCTGGTTAGCCGTAGCACGGGTCTCATCGAAAAATTTGTGCAGCTCAATAAACTGGGAGCGCAGCTTGGGTTTTCCGCTTGCTTCATACATCGTACTCCGGTCATAGATCTTGTAGCGCTGGGCGGCCCAGGCCTTCTGAGCAGACGTGGCATCGTACTTCATAGCCCAGATTGCCGTATCTCCTTCGGCCATAAGCGGGAACACATCAATACCGCCTTCCTGCAATCCCGGAATATTAGAGATCCACAACGTCTTAAAACTTCCGTAGTAACGCTGGTCAACGGTTTCGTCAAAAAGGTTCAGCAGGTGAAGGGAGGGCATATAACGCTGCCAGGGACGGCCGTTATTTACGTCACGGGTCATTCCGGCCTGTTTGTCGTATACCATCACATAAAACAGATGTTCCCGGGAACCGGCCGAAGTAGCGTCATAATCGCCGTTCAGCGTTTCGTCATTGGTGTAATTCACATAAAAGATCGCCTCGGAATTGGTACTTCCCTCACTGTTGGTCACATCCCAAAGAGCAGCATAATCATCAAAAAAAGCATAGCTGTTAGTAGCAATAACCTGCTTGGCCAGGGAGGCGGCTTCTGCATAAAGCGCAGCATCACCGGTCTGACTGGCACGGGTCAGGCAGGCTCTGGCTTTGAAGGCCATGGCGGCATCCTGGGTAATCCGGCCGTCGGCGGATTTACCTGGAGCCAGCTTGGAAATGGCCAGATCCAGATCACTAAAAATCACCTCATAAAAACTGGCCACGGAAGAACGCTGGGCTGTGGTAACCACACCAACCGTAGGTTCCGTATTCAGGATAACATCTCCCCAGGTTTCCACGATAAGCCAAAGATACAGGGCTCTCAAAAAATGAACCTCACCCTGATACCGGGTGTTTACCGCATCAGAAAGCAACTCGCTGGGCAACAAACTAATGGCCGTATTACACACGTTCAGCGATTTGTAAAGATCCTCCCAGGCATCGCGGATATTGGTTTGTCCGCCGTTCAGGTCGACCGTATAATCGGAGATCTGGTTGGCCTTGTTATCTCCGCCCCGCAGGAAGAGATCGGTGCCAACCACACACATGGCTATCGGATGTTCCCGTCCGTACCACAAACGCAGTCCGGAATAGCAGGAATTGACCACACTGTTCATCCCTAGTTCAGTATTGTAAAACTGATCCGCCGTAAGGCCGCTTTGGTTATTCTCTTCCAGAAATTTCTCACAGGAAGAAAATCCGAAGCCCAAAACCATAACTAGCAATAATATTTTCGTCTTCATAAGCCTAATTTTTCTTGATTTTTCCATTTGGTTTACAGATCCACATTAATCCCGAAAATCAGCTGTTTGGTAAGCGGAAAGCTAAGATCGCCGCCACGTTCCGGGTCGTAATCATCGATGGAACTGAAGGTAAAATAATTCTGCAGAGTGCAGTAAATCCGGGCATTATTCAGGGCAAGCCGGCTGGCAAGCGACTTGGGCAGTGAATAACCCAGGGTAATGTCGCGGATCTTGACAAAGGATCCTTTGACATGTTCAAGAGTCGACTGAAACAGGTAGTTGTTTTCGGAGTAAGCACTGTTCGGACGCGGGAAGGCATTGGTCGGATTCTCCGGAGTCCAGTAATCTACGTTTGCACCGTTAACCAGGGCACTGGGACGATAGAAGCCGTAATATTCATAATCAATGTACTGTCCGATACGGCCAAATACAAATACCGTCAGGTCGAAGTTCTTGTATTCAAGGTAGTTGTTAATACCGAAAGAGAATTTGGGAACCTGGGAGAAGGTGGTCCGGTCGTCGGCACCAAACTTTTCGTTACCGCTGATATCGGCCACACGGATTTCGCCGGGCTTAAATCCTCCGAAGGCAGTGGCTTCGGCTTCTTCGCCAAGTTGCCATATGCCAATCTTTTTATAGTCGTACACCACCTGGGTGGGTTTACCCACAAACCAGCTGTTGGCTTCATCGCTGGTTACCCCGCTGCTCAGGGCAACAATTTCTTCCTTGTTCTTGAACCAGGTCCAGTCGGTTGTCCAACGGAAATCGGGGCGGTCAACATTAACCGTGGAAATCAGCAGTTCAACCCCCTTGTTTTCCACTTCACCCACATTTTGCATGATGGAAGAATAGCCGGTGGAAGTCGGAAGTACGGTAGGAAGCAGCAGATCGGTGGTGTTCGATTTATACACATCGATGTTTCCGGAAATCCGGTGGTTAAACAACCCGAAGTCAAGACCGATGTTCCAGGTAGCCGTGGTTTCCCAGGTCAGATCCGGATTGGAAATATCGCTCGGCCAGTATCCGTAGGCGCCTGATGAGCCAAAGGCATATACCGATTTGGTCAGTCCGCCCAGAGTGGAATACGGGTCAATGGCGCTGTTACCGGCTTCACCCCAGCTCAGACGCAATTTCAGGTTATCCACATTACCGGCATTGAAAAAGCTTTCTTCGGACAAACGCCATGCACCGGAAACGGAAGGGAAATAGCCCCATTTATTGCCTTTGGCAAGCACGGAAGAACCGTCAGCACGCAAAGATGCCTGAAACAAATAGCGGTTATCAAACTTGTAATTTACACGACCGAAGAAAGAAGCCAACTGGTATTCTTCCAGAGAGCTGGTAATTTCCTTGGCCAGCGTGTTTGAACCGATATCGTGATAGGAAGTCGTGCCGGAAGCCTGGTTTTTACCACTGGAGGTATATTCTTCAAGCCGGTCCTGTATCGTACTGGTTCCGATCAGAAAGTTGAAATCATGCCGTCCGAACGTTTCCATGTAGCTCAGTGTATTTTCCCAGGTATAGCTGAAATGTACGTTGTTTTCAACCCCGGAAGTAGATTCACGACCCACGTTGGCAATGGTATTGTAATCTTTAAAATACCCGCGACGGTAATTCTGGTTGTCCAGACCAATGGTAGATTTGAAGACCAGGTTGTTCAGGATATTGGCCTGCAGGTAGGCTGAAGCAAACAACCGTTTGTCCAGTAAATTGTTTCTGAAAACACCTGGCACTTCGTCGGCCAGCGGATTAAACTGGGCACTGTATCCCGGAGCCGGGTACAGGTTCAGCGTACCGTCATCGTTAAAAGCTTTGGCGATGGGCAGAATCTTCTGGGCCATATTCAGCGGGTTGTCGCGCTTATCCTGGTTTTTGTTGGTAAAGATGGCGTTCAGTCCGAAACTAAACATATCCGAGATCTGGTGGTCAAAAGAGGTACGCACATTCACACGACTGTAACGATCGTTTTTCAGCAGCCCCTTGTCGTTCTGATAACCGACCGACACCGAATAACTGGTTTTTTCGGCTCCTCCGGTCATGCTGATTTCGTAGTTCTGGGTCAGTCCCTTATGAAAAATATAATCCTGCCAGTTTTCGAACTGCTTGTTCTGGATATATTGATACTCATCTACCTGGAAAATATCCTCATCATTCCGGTATTCATCGTTGTTGGTTGTCCGGTAAGCTTCCCTTTTCACCTGATAGTACTGTTCACCGTTCATCACATTGGGATACTGGCTCTTATCGTTGGTCGACACATACGCATTAACGGAAATATTCGTCTTGGACATTTTTTTTCCCTTCAGGGTGGAGATCAGGATTACACCGTTAGCCCCCCGGGTTCCGTAAATGGCCGTTGAAGAAACGTCTTTCAGCACTTCCACAGAGGCAATATCACTCGGATTGATGTCAAGGGTCGATCCGTAAGCGATTCCGTCGACAAGGATCAGCGGTTTGTTGTCTGCTGCCAGCGATCGGTTCCCACGCATCAGAATCGACACATCCGATCCAGGCTGTCCGCTGCTCTGGGTAATATCCAGTCCGGATACCTTTCCCTGCAGGGTCTTCAGTGCGTTGGTCGATGCAATGGCCGTGAGATCCTGTGTCTTAACGGAAGCCACAGCCCCGGTCAGATCGCTACGACGCATGGTACCGTAACCAATAGCCACCACTTCTTCAATACCAATGGTTTCTTCCGCCAGACTCACATTGACCAGCAAACGGCTCTGTACCGGAATTTCCTGGGTTTGCATCCCCACAAAAGAAAAAACAAGAATTCCGTCTGCCGGGACATCTGTCAGCACATAATTTCCGTCCGCTCCGGTAATGGTACCTTGTGTGGTTTCCTTCAAAACGACGGTTACCCCGGGAAGCGAAACGCCCGAAGCATCGGTTACCGTTCCTCTTACCGTCAGCTGCTGGGGCTGGAACGTGCGGTAATCCCTGTCGGTTGACAGAATTACAATAGCCTTTCCTTTAATTGTATAGGTCAGGTCACGATCTGCCAGTACCTGCTCAAGGATCTCCGTGATCTCCTTATTCCTGAAGCTGCCTGAGATCTCCGCTCCCGAACTTATCAGCTCCTCCTGATAAATAAAGGAATAATCTGTTTGCTCCTCAAGTTGCTGGAGGACTTCCTTCAGTGAATTATGCTGAAACTGAAGGTTTAACAGTGAAGAATGGCACTGCGACTCAGCTGCAAGGGATTGCAGCATAAATCCCAAAATAAAAACGAATTGTAGTTTCATGATTAGGAAAAATTTCCGTCGCAGGAAAGGCATACCCCCTCCATTGATCTGATTGTTTTTTTTCATACTTTTGGGTTGTTTTGTGATTAATTCAGTTAATGAACACAGACAAATTCAGGAGGGGAATGGTGGGCATTCCCCTTCTTTCGTCTTGTCTAACGACTCAGTTAATGAAATCTCGTTCCCTTTTTCTGATTTTCATTAAAGGAGTCTGTTACTAAGCGTTTTTTTTCATAAGCAGTTTTCTTAATTTTTAAGTTTTATTTTGAATTTACGAAATCCTTCCCTGGTATAATAAATGGGCGTGGTCAGCTTCAGGGTATTTAACAC
>JBFWIL010000178.1:0-5472 GCA_050256015.1 Mangrovibacterium sp.
ATTTGAGTAGCAAAACTGATGCTTTTGTATTTTAACCGGATGTTGGTTGTAAAACCGTGTGTTTTATTTTTACCGACCAGCTTCACATAGTCCAGGTTCTTATCAATTTTTCCATCCGGTCCGGCCTGTGTCCCGTCGTTACTGTTAAAATCGCCGCCGACATCCTTGTAAGCCAGCATCCCCTTCTCAATTCCGTCAATATCGGAAGTCCCCAGATAATCGGGCGTTGTTCCTGCAGCAGTTGCCCGATCTGTCAGGTAGTTCCAGTAATTCTGTATATCTTCATCGGTACGCAGGATTCCGTCGCCGGTAGATGTTTCTTTCCATGTTTCAAAGCCCCATACAGGAAAAATAGTTGATTGTCCCTCCCTTGTCTGGTTATTTGAAGGATGGGTAAGCGCTGACTCCGGATATTTTTTAACCTTGTTGTTATAGGAACCGAATTGCACTCCAACATTGTAACTAAAGTCCGGTCCTATTTTGTCGCCCCAGTTAATATTAAATTCGGTACCCCAGGCATTAACATCTGCATAATTTTGCTCGGCAAATCCGCCTCCGACCGAAACCGGAACACCGGCAGAACTGGCCATATTGGTCAGCATATCCGTCGTTTTATCAAAATAAAAGTCAAATCCTACCCGCAGGCGATTCTCCAGCACATTGAAATCCAGTCCGAAGTTATGCTTAATCGTTTCATCCCAGCCGATATCTCTGTTGGGAGTCACTTTAGGAGTTATGCTACTTCCCAGCATCCCGCCATCTTCACCAAACCGGAAACCCTTATCCGTATTTATGGTATAATACTGCGCCCACCTCCATGCTTTGATGTTGTCTTTCCCGGTTTTCCCTACCGAATACCTCAGCTTCAGAAAATCGACCCAGGGAAGAGTGTTCTTAAACCAGTCATCCTCAGACATAACCCATCCTACCTGAACAGACGGAAAGAATCCCCAGTAGTTTTCAGGAGCAAATTTTGTAGAGGCATCACTCCGGAAAAGGAACTGGAACAGGTACTTCGATTTATAGCTGTAATTTACCCGGCCCAAATAGGAAAGAGTGCCCGATTCTCCTTTATAGGCATAGGTATTGTCAGAAAGTTCCCCGGCAGTCTGGCTTGCCCCCAGGTAATCCGCATCCGTATTTTCGTAAGCAATTCGGTTGTCTTTGTAACTCCCCTCGGAACGCTCCACAGATGCCATTGCGCTGATCTCATGGTCTCCGAATGTCCGGTTATAGTTTATAAAGAAGTTCGCCTGCGTACTTTTTGTAATATAATCCGTATAGTAAACACGGGAATTTCGTTTGTTATCTTCAATTTTCCAGTCCGAATCTTCATGTTCACTGGCCAGGTGATTCCCTTCACTGTTATAATTTTTTATCCGGGCTAAAGTAAAAGGCAACTGAATCTGTTCGGTATTCGATGTACTATGCCTTCTGGAAAAAGTACCTTTTAATGAAAGGCCTTTAATAAACGGTACATCATACTGCAAAGCAAAGTTGGCCGTATACGAAAAATCCTCGCTGATTTGTTTTGATCCGTTATTCAACATGGCAAAATAGTTCCAGCCCGCTATTGTACGATTCGTGTTTGCACTTCCGAGATTACGGTCGGTACGGGGAAAAGGAGAAACCCAATAATCTTCGCCATCAATAGTCGTTTGCCAGGGAATATATTTAGGCATATGCAACAAATACCCGTAATCTGCCTGTTCCCCGCTGCTTTTTGCTTTGGATCCGTAACTGCTGTCGTTAATATTCGCAACCGCTTTTGTAAATGACTTTTCTATTTCACCGCTGTTGGCAGAGACAGAACCGCTAAGTTTCAGATCCCTGGAAATTTGAACATCAACCCCGGTCCGGAAATTCCATTTGTCATAATCCTGGCTTCCAAGATTAGCTCCTTGTGTAAAATATGTAACGCCGGCATAATAGGTAGCCTTCTCATTCCCCCCGCTCATGCTCAGGGAATGTCTTTGCTGGGTCGCTCCGGACCAGGCCTTATCCAGCCAGTCGTAGTTCAGATCCTTCATTTCTTCCAGTTCTTTGCTGGAAAAAAGATTCTTTCCATCACTATCCCGGTTATCTGCTTTTAAAAAACGATTGTGCCAAACTCCGAAATCGTAAGCACTCATGGTCTTGCTATGACTAATGGCATCATTGAAAGAAAGCTGCCCGGAATAATGTATTCTGGCCCTGCCAATTTTTCCCCTTTTTGTTTTTACAATGATGGCCCCCTGGGAAGCACGGGCGCCATATATGGCAGCACTTGCATCCTTCAAAACCGAAATACTTTCGATTTCGGACGGATCGAGCCGGTTAAATTCATCCAAGGTAGGCAAACCGTTTTCCGGATCTACCTGGATCATATCGTCAATAACAACGAGGGGAATTTCACTGCCTCCATCCTTAGAAAAGCTGAAGGTTTGCCGAACTGTCAGCGTAGCTGAATCTCCCGGACGCCTTGAGCCTCCGCTGACCGATAAACCGGGAACCTGACCCCGTAATGCTTCTGACAGATTAGACACGGGTAACTCCTTAATGTCATTTACCGGGATAGTTGCAATAGAACCGGTAATATCCTTCATTTTCTGAGTACCATAGCCAACCACAACCACTTCATCGACAGACATCATGGAGGATTCCATGCTTACATTGATCACCGCACGCCGGTCAACGGCGATCTGAAGAGCCTTCATGCCCACGAAAGAGAAATTCAGGATGGCATTGCCTTCCACAGGCGAAGGAAGCGTGTAATTTCCGTTTACATCGGTTATGGTCCCCACCTGAGTACCGTCAACAACAACCGTAACGCCGGGAAGGGCCTGTCCTTCCTCATCGGTTACCTTACCGGTAACGGTAATCCTTTGCTGCTGGGCACCTGCTGCTCCGTATGCCAGATCGCTGGTCAGCAGAATCATCTTGTCATTAAAAATTTTATATTCAATTCCATGATTATCAAACAATTTACCCAACAGCGTTTCAATGGTTTCGTTTTCCACACGGACACTGACCCGCTGAGTGACATCAATCTGTTCGTCCTGGAAAAAGAAGCGGAATTCACTGGTTTCCTCAATCTCCCTGAGCACATCAATGATCTGACGGTCATTCAGATCCAGTGAAAATCTGGTTGCCTGGGAATAAACTGAAGCAGATACCTGCATCAGCCCCAAAAAAAGAATCAGAATGGTTAGTCTCATTTTCAATAATAATTTTTGCAGCATGCCTCTTCCAGGGAAGGCTGCACTTTCATTTTTTTTCATAAATTCGTATGATTTTAGTTAATAAATGGTGTTACAGCACCGTTGATTAAAATTTCCGGCCGGCGGAATGTTACAGCATTCCCCGGCTTTTGTTCTGTTTGTCTAACTCATTTTCTGTCAATTTGCACGTTTATAAATTTTAACTATCTGATCATCAATTTCGTAGCGAATAGGAAGCGTATGTTGCAGAATTTCCAGGACTTCCAGTATAGACTCATTTTTAATGGTTCCGGAATAATGATAATTCAGAATTCCCGGTTCATTTACCTCTATTTCGACCCCATACCTTCTTTCAAGCAAAGTGATCAGCTCTCCCAGTTGCAGGCGCAAAAACTGCAGTTTGTTGTTCTTCCAGGAAGAATAAAGCAGCGGGTCCACATCCCGGACCCGGAGACTGTTTTTTTCTTTATTCAACACAAGTTGTTCGCCTGGGTTCAGCATCAGTTCCTCCTTCAGCCGGAGCTTGTCAGAAGAAGTGATAACAATTTTTCCTTTTTCCAGGGTGGTTTCAAGCCGGTTATCTTCGGCATAATTTTTTACGTTGAATTCCGTGCCCAGCACCTTTACCGTATAATATCCGGTATGCACCAGAAAAGGAAGCTCACGATTCTTTCTGACCTTAAACCAGGCTTCCCCGCTTAGCGTTACTTCCCGGTTTTTAGCTCCGGCTTCGGCAGTATAACAAAGTTCTGTGCCGGCATTGAGATAAACTTCGGTATGATCGGGCAAAATGATACGTGCAACCGAGCCTTTAGGGGCCGAAGCGGTAAACTGGACTGTTTTGGCAGGAGTCGTCCCGGAATAATAAGCTATAAATCCCCCCAGCACCATTCCCAAAACGAGCACGGCAGCCAGACGGGTTATCCGCGCAGTGCGGACAACCGGGACTTTATGCTGCCTATTATATCCCATTCCCTGCGTAGAAGCAATAAACTTATTCCACGCTTTTTCCGTCTCCGCCAGACAAAAAGCCTCCGTGCGGGAACTCTCCCACAAATCGCGGATCCGTGCATAATACCTGGCATTGGCATCAGAACGGGTAAGCCAGTCGGCCAGCTCCCTGCATTCTTCTTCCCCCAGCTCACCATCCAGGTAAGCAATAATCCGTGCCTTCATTGATTTTGATGAAACCATAATTTGCTCCTTCCAAATGCTGAGACACCTGAGGATTCCGTTTCCCTACCTGCGACAGGGAAAAATTCAAAATAATTGCAGAAAAAAGAAAATCAGGATGTTAAAATAATTAGCCAGTTCGCTGCGAAGAACGCGCAGGGCATGGGAAATGTGTTTCTCAACCATTTTCACGGAAATATCCATCTTTTCGGCTATTTCACGGTTTTTGAGATCATGATACCTGCTTAGCTCAAATACCTCCCGGCATCTTTCCGGCAGACTGTCAACAACGTCCTTGACCTTTTGCTCCAGCTCAAGTTCCAGCAGACTGTGAAACGGATTATGCTCATCGGCATAGATTTTTTGTTCTTCCCGCTCAATGCGGGCGGTCAGCTCTTCGTGTACGTTGTGCCGGGTAGACTGGTAACGGAAAAAATTCAGCGAACGGTTTCGTACAGCCTGAAAAAGATAAGCTTTCACTGAAGTTTCAATATTCAGATTATCCGCCTTTTCCCAAAGATTAAGAAATGTATCCTGAACAATATCCCGGGCGACCTCCATCTCGCCGGTAAAGCGAAATGCGAAAAGGACCAGCCGCCCATGATACCGGAAAAACAAATCCCTGTATGCTCCCAGATCCCGTTTTTTTAATCCGTCTGAGAGCAGTCCCGTATCTCCGGGTAAATTGTATTCGTTTATCATAAATATTATCCTCTTCCGGAAACATTTCTGCTCAGGCCTTCAAATGTAATCGTTTACATGAATAAAACCAACGAAGCAGCCAAAGAAATACATATGCAAGAAGCGCCATACCCTTGCAGGGCATTTCCTTAATGTCCGTCAAACAGGATATACAAACCAATCATAACAAGGATCAGGGCGATCCAGGAGATCCATACCTTTCGTCCGGGCCTTGGAAGAAGTCCGTAATCGAGCACATTCTGATCGGCTGTTTTCCGGTCAAAAACAGAAATCAGGAAAGCCAGCACGGAAAGAACAACAAACAGGTAAAACGAAAGCAGCAGGTAATGCGGCCAAAAATCATAGATTTCCTTTGGCAGGATCCACAGATAAGTAATGCCAGTTCCGATACTCAGCA
>JBFWIL010000179.1:0-5396 GCA_050256015.1 Mangrovibacterium sp.
TATCTTCCCGAACACAAACTTTTCAAAGACCAGAGATTGTGCTCCATAAAGCATTCCTGCAGGAGTTTGGTATTCTATTAAAACATTATTGTTAACTGTTTGAATTCAAAATGCCTCATTGTCTCCGAGATTATCTACTAACTTAAATTTTACAGATTGCTTCTCAGATTTGTCTAATATTTCCTGGGCATGTTTTGTGATGGGATTTTGTGCAAAGATATTTAAACTGATAACACATGTAAATAGATATAGTAATAGGTATTTTTTATTTGCTTTCATTATATGTAAAATTTAATTTTTAAAAATCAGTATTCGTTTCATTTAGTTATCTTCTGTCTTTTGGGAGTATATTTTTCACTTGCTGCAATATTTGAAAGAGAAGTTTTTGGATAAGAATTTTAGTTCTGAATTTACTAATGAATCATTCGCTTTAACGAAAAATACCAAAATAGTTATAAATTTTAGAATAAATTAAATTCTACATACAAATACTTCGGTTAAAAAATTAAGCGGGTGCAGTGCGTAGTAAGTTCCTTGACATATCTTCGATTATTAGCAGAGTATGCGTTAATGCCGAACAGGTCCTGCCGGCTATAGCTCTTTTTCTGGAAGCGTGCCCGGTTGTATTCTTCAAGCAACCGGGAAATGCCCTGGCTGTTCAACTGCCTGAGGAAATAAAATTCTTTGTCGTGCAGATGGGCATATATCCGGTGGCAGACAATCTTAACGGCCCCTTCCTCCAAGGCCTTGTCTTTGGGTTTATAACTTCTTGCAGGAAGGACCGCAACCTGGTAATGTGTACCAAAACCGGCATTATAAAATGAGGAAAAGACTGTAAAAATTATTTAATCCCCCAGTGCTGTACAATTAATAATGAGCGGCTTAGTTCAACACGAATTAAAACACAACGGGGCGTGCAATCCTGAAAAACCGGTACTCCGAAAAAAAGAGGCAGTAAGCCGCAAACTTACTGCCTCTTTTTTCAGCCCCACTGTGCCTTAATTCCTAATTTGTTGTGGTTTCCTGGTTTATGCTCCTATCTGTCCATTATATAAATCAGAAATTGGAAAAATCAAATCGTAATCATTCCGGGGAAAGGTATTCCGTAATCATGCCGGCCCGGGCATGAATAAAAACGCCTCCGCATCCCGAACGTTTCAGTACCAGTAGCTGTTCTTCAATCCCTTCTTTGGTAATCTTTCCGTTCCACATGTAAAATCATTAAGTCTTTTCAAACATTATCAGTAAACCCTGTTATTCCTGAGAACGGATAAACTGAATCAGGGTATACATATTCCGGATAAAAGCCGAAGTGGAAATATACTCCTGATCCGACACGTCCCGGTAGGGAGAAGTATCTGTTTCATCGCCCACCATGGTTTGAGCATATTGATCTGTCGGTTCTGTTTTCGTTCCGTCACCGACATACGTATGGCTGGTCATTCCGTGCCTGGACAGCCAGCGCCCCTGGCTGTCCAGCGAACGAATAATTTCGCGGACTGTTTCCTTTTCGGGTACGGGGAGTCTTGTATCCCTGCCGGCAATTCCCTGCATGTCGGGCACCCGGTCATACTGCCCTTTTCTCAGAGGTGAATTCCTGATCAGCTCTTCCCTGGGCATGTATGCCAGGCGCTCATACTCCTGTTTCAGCCGTTCAATACGGATCCTGGTTTTTCCCCCGTAATGGGCCAGCAACCTGTCGTCATTCTCGTCCATATAGTAATAACCATGAATAACATTGGATCCTTTCCGGTGCATATACAAAGGCTTGTTGGACCCCGGCTCAACAAAAGTGGAATGGGTATACCGTCCGTTTCCCGTCTTGCCTTCGGGCAAAGCTGCCTCCTCCAGCCAGTGGATGGCGGCAGGCACCTGGTTTAAAAACTTTTTATTTCCGGTATACTGATAGAAACGAAGCAGCAGCATGGCATTGCCAAACGTAGTAGCCGGCAGCAAAGCCGCAGGTTCATAAGTGCGTGCACCGGCCGCACACAAAGACATGTCGCACTGTTGTGCCCATCCCCCGCAGGCATCCTGGGATATCAGGTAAAAATACATCCCGCGGCGTATCGGGTCCAGAAAACGTTCCTCGCCAAGAAGCTGATAACACTGAATCAGAAAATTGACATTTTCCCAGGTCACATCATCATTGAAAGTATAAAAGGAGGAATAATCGGGATGACCTCCTTTGTTAAAATCATAATGCAAAGGATAACGTTGCGGCCATCCACCAAGCGGATACTGGCTTTCCAGAATAAAGCCGATGGCCTTATCCAGTGCCGGCTTATAAGCCGGATCCAATTTCTCCAGATAAATGCGCATCAGAAATTTGGCTGCATCGGAGGTCACATCATCATCAAAGGTACAGTTCCCGTAATAATGCTGAAATTCCTCAAGCCGCCATCCGTTCTTTCCAATGGTTGCATACCAGTTTTTCAACGACCGGTCTCCGGCAAAATCGATCATGTAATTCCAACCGCCTTCCTTACTCTGTCCCCAAATGATTGCCTCAGCCGCCTTCCCGGCAGCCTGATAATAATACTCATTCCCCGTCGTCCGGTATGCATCCAGAAACAACTGCCCCATACTGATAGTCCCGGGATTCTGCAGCCAGATCATAGTTTTATAAGCTTCCATCTCTCCCCACTGCCGCGAAAAATCAGGCAGGTAATACCACAAATAGCCCCCCCGGGTACTGACTTCCTCCACCATATAACGGGTGGCTTTCAGCATAGCTTCCCTGGCTTCCTGGGTCAGTTTGTTTTCGCCTGCCATCAGATATTGCACAGAAAATAAACCCAAAAGAATAAGAATTTGTCTCGTTTTTTTCATCTGTTTATTTTTTCAATTCAAGTCTGTATAATTTGCGTATCAGCGTTTGCTTTTCAATTGAGTCACCAACGGATGGAACTCCCGAAATAAACATTCGCTGGTGTGAAAAAAGTTTTCTCATGGTCGTTTCATCACTGATCAACTCCATGCAGACCTGTGCCATGTCCGGTTAGAAATTCAAAAACGCTTCCGGCTCCAGAGCTTTTTCCGTAATCCGGATTTGCCGGATTGCTCCCTTAAACCAGGCCACTTCATTTTGCCTGACACCGATAGAAGTTTTTCCCTTGGCCAGAGGAACCTGCTCGATCCGGCCTTCCAGTTCTTTTACGCCGTTTACATAAGAAACCAGTCGTCCATGATCCACCACAAAAGCCACATGATACCATTGTCCCAGGGGATGAAGCAAATCCGGATTGATCAGCGTAAGCTGGTCCTCTTCCGACTTGAAAAAAGCATCAAAATACCAGTCTGTTTCCGTTGCCCGGATTTCAAGCAGCATACGCGGGCCGTTCACCTCTCCGATATGCAAAAAACGCTGTTCGAAATTTCCTCCCTCCGCAAAAAAGACAAGGACTTCAACCGTAAAAGCATACAACCCGGCCAAAGGCATTTGATCCAAAAAAATACCATCACGTTCCCCGTCAAAGGAAACAGCTTTCCCATAGGGTGATTTTACGATCTGCGGATTTCCTGAAATTTTAAGAATATCCGGCGAAGAGGGATACAACTCATGCAGGATCCAGTTTATGGTTTGGTCCTTTTTCCCGGCCTGTTTAAAAGAACAGAAAGACAGGCACACGCCGGAAAATGCCAGCATGAAAGCCAGCATAACAGCAAATCTTGGTTTCATAGTCAGGTTTTAGTTGCCGATAAATATAATCAGACCCATCGAAAGGACAAAGGACAATCTGATGAAACTGTCCTTCGTCCGTCTCATTTTTTCCAAGTACTGCTATTCATTCGGGAAACCATAACTGTTTGAAATATTCCAGTTCTCAAATTCGTACTGTCCGGAACTCTCCAGACCGGAAACCAGTTCTTCCATTTCACTTTGCAGCTGATTGATCTTCTCTCCGTAAATACCCCAGCGAATCAGACCGCATAAATTTCAGCAAGCACGGCCAAAAGCATATCCTCTTTCTGTGGACGATCCGGCTTTGAGACTGACCTCAAAAACTGACTCCTGACTGATCTCATAATTCATACCCTGCTGCGGTTTAAACGGCGAACATTGCGCCACCAGCGGTCAGGAACCTCATAACGGGCAGCCAGCCGGTAATCTTCCTCTGTACACGGTACCATCCGGTCGGTATCATTGTGTTCATTATATATTTTCATCCACCAGCGTCCGGTTTTCCGGCTCTGATAAAAACTCAGCTGCATGTCAAGATCATCCAGTTCAATAAGAAACTCATTAAAATCGGCCGGATGCACATAAGGATCTTCCGGAGTCCGGCAATAGACCCCTTCAATGAAATGCCAGACAATCTGAGCCATAAGCCTGCTGCTAAGATCTCCTTTATCCAGCTTCGGAATCAGATTAAAAAAACCGGCCGTCTTTACCCGGTCGCCAATCCCGGCATAATGAGCTATCTGGCAGGCTTCTTCCGCATATAGTCCGTTGGGCGAAGCAAAATACTGGCCCGGAGCCTCTATCATACGAACGGCATTCAGATCAAAGCTAACAAGATCGGCATTACGCATATAGGGTTCCACGTCCGCCATGTTGCAGCGCAGCTGTCCCAGGCGCTTCACCTCGGCATCAAGTGCTTCAAGCTGATCCAGATTTACGCTGTCTGTATAGTAATTCTGGTATCCCAGGGTAACCTGGGCAAAAAGCGAAGAAGGTTTTCCAAGAATCAGGTTGAGGTAATTTTCCGAACTTACCGACTTTTCTCCCCGGTGGTAATCGGGCTGCGGATCAATGTTGACCAGACTGTATCCCCGGTCTTCAAAAGCCTTGGCCAATCCGAAGGTCAGATCCTGGCTTCCTCCGAGCACCACCACGGTCAGTCCACCGTCAATAAGCCCGCGGCAAACATCCCGAAGGGCATAATACGCATCGTTAACCGTTTTTCCACAGCGCAGGTTGCCCAAGTCAAGGATCCGGAACCGGGGAGCAATCCGGTTCAGCCTGTACAGGTGTTCCCGGATCCGGTCGGGAGCCTCTGCACTCCCCCTGACAACAGCATGCCGGTCTTCTTCCACACCCAGCAAGACCACCCGTGCTTTGGAAAGCGGGAGCTTTTCCCTGTTTTTCTCCAGCAGAGCGCCCAGACAATACTTTTGTTCAGCCCAGGAGGCCGGTTTAAACCGGGAGAAATCAACCGGTTTCAGATACAGGTCCAGGTCCATGGCAATCGGCTTTACTTATTTTTTCCGGCCTTTCCGGGAAGAAGTTCCCTCCCGTATAATTTTCATGCAATCTTCCAGACTCAGGCTTTCCGCTTCCGTTCCCTTCGGGAGCTTGTAATTCTTCTTTTTATAGGAAAGATAAGGTCCCCACCGTCCGTTCAGAATCTTCAGTTCGGGTTCCTCTTCAAAAGTACCGATCAGGGCCTTCC
>JBFWIL010000180.1:0-5380 GCA_050256015.1 Mangrovibacterium sp.
GGTAAATTCATTATCGTCAAAGCCAAACACCCATTCGTGCAAAAATCCCCTGGGAATATCCTCCGAGATCCCGTAGCTGTATACCAGGTAGTCTCTGATATAGGTACGCTTCGACAAACTGATGCTCCCCAGATAAAGTCTGGATCCGGAATAATAAGGACGGATTCCCGGTTCGACTTCGGGTCTGTCCAGAAATTTCAGGAAACGATAACGTCCGGAAACAACCAGCTGCAACGGATCAGCCGACTGGTTCAGGCGAATTCCATAACCACTCCAGATATCAAAAACCTTATAGTTCAAGGGATAATCCGAGTATACCTCATCATAATTCAGCAAATGATCCGAATGCTTCAGCCGGTGAAAAGACATTCCCCCTCCCCACCGGGTGGTATTCAGTAAAAAATCCTTTTCAAAATCAAGAAGTACCCCTTTTCTCCGGTATGTATTGTTATACCCCAGGCTGAGATCGACAAAGTTTCCGGCAATATTGTTCACCGTATACTCCGCCTCATAGCCATTATGCGGTTTTTTTTCCGTATGTCCCACAAAATCGACAGAAACCTGGTGCCCAACTCCCCAGATATTCTGATTGTAGAGTCCCAGTTTACCCGAATTGGTTCCTCCCAGATGCATACTCAGACCAAAGGAGAATACATCCTTGGTAAGCACCGTCAAATCCACCAGGCAGGTATCAGTTTCCAGGGGAGATACCAGAAAACGGGCATCTTTGATAAAAGGAAGCGAACGGATGATACGCTCATTTTCCAGAACCCGGTCGGCATCCAGGGTATCTCCGGGTCTGAACAGCAAATTTTTACGAATAATCCGCGGATCGGTGGTGGTATGCATCCGGTTGCCGAAACGTCCTATCCCATACTTAGGGTTTCGTGCCGTATCCTGAAATGTCGGCCCAAAAACCTCCAGCGGAATTAAGTGAATGGAAGCAATGGTCTTCCCGTTATTTTTTTGCAGCAGACGTAACTGCACATCCATACCGTCAGGTTCATCCCTTTCCAAAATCAAATGATCGTAGATAAACCGGGTCAGTCCGTGACGGGAGGCCCTGACCTTCAGACTGTCGTAAAACAACTCCTCCGCCATCGGAGCAGAAGCCACAGAATCCTGCTTCTGCGGCTGACCGTTTGCAGTCCCGGCAACATAAAGCAGTAAAATAAACAATATCCTGATAGCTAAACGCATGTTATCTTTCTGGCATATACCTTATTCTTTATCCTGTTTCCCTGATTCAGAAGCATGAAAAAGCGATGTTCTGACATGGGTACACAACAAAAATCAGGCTCAAAAATCCAAACCATACACAATGTTTTTAACTTTGCTGTTAATCGGACCATGAATAAAATTAAACAAATATATCAGGAAAACATTTACGGCATTATCGGAACGCTCGTTTTTCACGTCCTGCTGGTAGGAGGAATGCTGCTATCTGAACCGAATATACAACGGGGAATCAGGGAAGAAGCAATTCTGATCGATTTTACGGAACAGTATACAGAAATCGTTCTCCAAAAGGAAAAAGAAGAACAGCAAAACAAGCAGAGCCGGACGGAGCAACCGTCCGGTCTTTCCCGAAGCAACCGCGCGGTTAATGACGCGGTTGTGCAGGATCTTTTTTTTGACGAAACATACCGAAGGGAAATTGACGAAGCCCAAAAGCTGGTTACCAATGTTAACCGGCAGCTATCAAAAAAAATCCCTGAGATTCGCAGGTATGAAATGCCTGAGGAAAGCACGGAAGGCATGGATCCGGATTCCATAAGCAACACCATTTATTCCGGAGAAAGCAACATTCACTATTTTCTGGAAAACCGTTACCACCTGCGACTGCCGGTACCGGTTTACCTGGCGCAGGGAGGAGGACAGGTAACTGTCGACATCCGGGTTTCCCCCTCCGGGAAAGTTTTACATGCCAACCCGAGACCTGCTCCGGAAATCACCGACCCAATGCTTCCAGAATATGCGCGTCAGGCTGCCCTGCGTACAGTTTTCAATTCCGACCGGTCGGCTCCCAGGGAGCAAAACGGAACCATAACCTACACCTTTGTCGCGCAGTAACAGTCAAAATCACACAAAAAGATAATCACCCCGAAGAGAAATAATTACCCCAACCCTTATTTTGCAGCGGAGCCGGACTTCATTCCTGCATCTGTCTCTTTCCGCAGGAAACCGCTAAAAGATAAAAAAAAACATTAAATTAACAACAATTAACAAATTTTTAACTTCTTTTTCTGTTCTAAAGCATATCTTTGTAGTACGTTTTTTTTCATAAGTTTAGGTTTAGTTAGGTTAGTTAGTTTAGTGAGAAAAGGTAGGCCAGAGGGTCTACCTTTTTTGTTTTTTCAGGAATTTATAAACATATTTATACTCCGTTTTTTGGAGTGCTGCCGGCTCCGGAACGACATTCCTGATGTGGGATTCATAATTGAATGATGCATGAAAAATTATACGAATGAAGAACTTTCTCAGGGAATTCTGAAGCATGACAATCTGATTCTTCAATATATATACCGGAATTTCTTTTATCAGATCAACACTTTTGTTAAGAAAAACAACGGTACGGATGATGATTCCAACGATGTATTTCAGGAAGCTATTATTGTGTTGTACCGAAAGCTGAAGGAAGAAGATCTGGAATTGGATTGTTCTTTTGCCACATATCTTTATTCGGTGAGCCGGTTTATCTGGCTGAGGCATCTGGAAAAGCTGAAAGTCAAGAAAAAAGTGGAAGACAGCTTTGAGTTCTGCGAAGAAATATATGACCAATCGCTTGAAGCCACTGTAGACATGAATGAAAAATACCGGTTGTATCAGAGGCATTTCCAAAGTCTGGGGAAAGATTGCCGTAAACTCCTGCAATTGTCTTTTGACCGTATTCCCATGAAACAAATCGTGCAGATTATGGGATTCTCCAACGAAGCCTATGCCCGGAAACGAAAACAAAAATGCAAGGAATACCTTGTTAAAAGTATTAAAAAAGATCTGGAATACCGGAAAATTCTTGAAGGCTAGTCCGGTTCCGCATTTATTAATATTTTACCGTATTTCATATTCTTCTTTTCCGGTTTTTTTTTGCCGTCGGTAAAGCTGATCGACGGTAAGTATCAGGATAAGAATAAACACAATAACTACCAGATAAATATCCCTGCTGGTAAAAAGAGCCTGTGTATTGCCCACAGCCACATAAGCCAGCCAGTAATGAGGATGGGATTTCAGCGGATCAGCCTTGGCAATATGGGCCAGTTTAGCCAGTTGCAATGCTTCATCCTTGTTTTTACCGGCTGAAAGCAGCCGGTAAAAATTTCTCATAATCCGGCTGCCCGACTCATCATCAACCTCCCAGAGGGTCATGACTATAGACGGACAACCTGCATAGAGAAATCCACGGGCCAGACTCATCACGCCTTCCCCCTTTCGCAACCTTCCGCTACCGGTATTACAGGCACTCAGTACCGCCATCCGTGCATTCAGCTCCATGCCATAGATCTCTTCCGTAATCAGCCAGCCATCTTCCTCATCCCCTGCCTCCGGCTTTGCAAAAGCCAGTCCCGACAACAAAGGCAGACTGTCATTGATCACGGTATGCGTGGCCAGGTGCAAAATATCATAACCCTCTGCCAACTCCCTAAAACGTTTCTCCTGTGCATCCGTTCCTGCATAAACGTCAGCCTGTACGTAGCGGCTTACATTGTCAACCTCCTGCCTGGCAAAAGGCAGAGGTATCAATCTGCCTGGCGGCAGATTGATACCCCGGTCATCTCCCTGATAATCGGGAGCAAAGGCCAGCAGTCCCTTCTCCGCCCTGTGTTCTCCTGAAAAATAATCGAACAGCAGGGTGGCAGAATAGCTGTAGCTAAAAGGAAAATCATACACCAGATAGGGCAATTCACGAAAATTCATAGGCAAATTGTCTGCCGGCGACGCAAGCAGCGCATCAAAGGGTAAATATGCCAGTTCATCATCCGGAACAACGATCAGCCTCTTTCCTTTCAATTCAGTGTTCAGATCCCCCAGCAAAATCGTCTGCAGCCGGTATGCGGATGTAACATAAGAACGAAAATCTTCCTCATTCGTATACAGGTAAGCCGGATCGGTAAGAAAACGGTGACAAACTTCAATATCGTTCATAAATCCGCGGTCAATTGCCGTTTCCTTTGCCCTAAATCCGGCCCGGGTGACGACAAACGTGAAAAGTCGGCCCGGCTTTTCTTCCTCCGGACGTTCCAGCAAATATTCTACCAGTGCTTCCCTGCGGGAAAGCCTGTTGCGAACCGATCCGGCATCAATCACCTGCTGATTGTATTTCAGGGCGTAATATTCCGGATAATGCTGTTCCAGGTAACGAACCAGCCTTACATATGAATCAGTATACTCAAACAGGCGCGACTGATACAAAGCCATCCTGGCAGAATCGGGCTGATCCTCCTGTTTTTCCCTAAAAAACCGCTCCCGGTAACCCGAGATATTCAACCGCAGCAACTGCTCTCTGGAGATGAGACTGTCTGGCAGGCCGGCAAACTTCCTGGCTCTGGAATCGGTAACGGCAGCCAGGAAACTGGCCGAACGTCCCCGTTCCGCAAACCGGAAAGCTTCCCGGGCATAAGATTCTTCCCCGCTGAGCTTGTGTAACTTCAAACACAAACCGGTTGCCTCGGGGAAAACCGATTCTTCGCTTTCCGTAAGCACCAGCCGGCTTTCTTCCGAGACAAACCCCGTTCGAATCAGATGAATCAGCCTGACGGACAACTTAATAGACTCCAGGGCATTCTGAAAATTCAAACCGGCTTCCTGCTTGTTCCCCGACAACAAATGCAGGGTTCCCAGTGCTTCCAGACAACGCGATTTTTTCTTGAGAATCTGCAGCAACTGAATTTCGGATATTGCCTGGGAAGGATCCGGATTGGCAAACGGATCGGAATCGGGAAACCCGGTTGTTCCTGCCACCACAGCCCGCTGGTAATAATCCAGGGCCCGGCGCAGATTCTCCCCGCGCTTAAGTCTGAAATCGTCAATTCCGTTCACTTTCGTACTACGCAGATAATAATAATCGCCTTGATTCAGCATAACATCGCTGTACTCCAGACTTTTTTCGGTAAAATAAGCCAAAGTGATCTTTTCAGCCAGGGAATTATAGTATAAAACCTGTTCCAACTGGCCGGTTGAAATCAGAAAAGAAGCATAGGTAGAATACTCCAGCCCGAGTTCATAGTAATCATTGCCATAAAGCTTAACCATTAAAGCAATGGTTTCCAGATAGTATTTGTCAGCAAGTTCATTAGCTCCGGTTTCCGCATAAATTCTGGCCAGCAAACCGGTATAATAGGATTTCGTATCATCATCCACCCGGGGAAGATATAACATGCAG
>JBFWIL010000181.1:0-5374 GCA_050256015.1 Mangrovibacterium sp.
CATCCATTTTTCGTCTACGGGAATGTGAAGCCTGATATATGCCGCTTCGGGACAGGCAGGGAAAAAAACCTTTCCGTGCATGGAATAATTGCATTCCAGGGTGGTTTTCCGGATAGCCGAATTTTCCCAGGCTTCACGGAGTTCATTCAGGTTTCGGGTTTCAAATTCGTTTGCTGCTCCGGACGCAAATACCGACGCCTGTATTGCTCCGGAAACCGGTTCGGCAATATAGTCGTTGCGCGGGTTGTCATCGGTAGCCAGGATAACGCCGGTGGCTACATCGGCACCGATAGCCATCAGTGAGATGCCCAGCTGGTTCTTGCTGCGTGCTTCGTTGACGGAGAGCTCCCGGTCAATCTCCAGTAATTGCGTTTCCGGATCCAGGGCAGGGGGCGATGTATTGCCAAGGGCATGCATTGCCGAGTCCAGAGGCGTGTAACAATAATTTGCCGGATCGATAAGAATGGGCAGGTTGGAACGGTTTCTGATGTGGAAATCAAAGAGGTACTGTCCGTTGTTCGTCAGGTCAAAGCCCACTTCATAACTGATCCCGTCTACGGAATCGCACAGAAGAGCCTGTCCGTAGAACCATTTGTCGGCTTCTCTTTCGGGTACCAGTTTTACGATATGAGCAGGTGTGTAACAGCCCTGCATGGCCAGTCCGGCCAGTAAAATAAAGCTATAGATCCTGATCCGCATAGGCTTGACTTAATTTAATTGTTGCAAAGATAGGTTTTTTGAGCCTATCTGTCCAGTTTTACATCCCCGTAACGGCTGCGAATCATCACTTTTTGCCCGGCTTCAGGCTGGCCTACCTTGCCCAGCAGCCTGAAACGATGACTTTCCCGGCTGCGGTCGCCGCGGAATCGTTCGTCCGGATACCTGATCTCGCAGTATTCGCATTCGGCGTCCAGATCATAGGAAACCTCCTGCATGTTTGCGGATATGCCTCCGTAACTGCTGGTGATCTCCAGGGAACGGAAAGCCGGACTGACCCGTTCAATACGCACCGAACCATAGGAAGAGTCAAGTTTTATCTGTCTGCCAAGCAGTCCGATTGTATAATTTGTGTATCTGGAACTGGCTTCCAGCTTTTCTGTTTTTTCCAGGCTTATGCCGTCATATTTGGAATCCAGCTTCAGGGAACCCGTCTTGCCGACATTTAATCCGCTGTATTTGGAGTTCAGCTCCAGGTATTCTGCGGAACGGAGGTACAGCTTGCTGTATCTGATGGCCCCGTGCAGCTGGTCAACGGTACTGATGTCGGCTTTGCCGTATGCCAGGTCGAGCCATACCGGAATTTGCTGACGGGGCTGAAGCTTCCCGGCAGTAAGGCTTCCGTAGGCCAGGATAAAACGGCCCCTGCCCTCCAGGTCCTGGAGAACCACATTACCGAACTTATTGCTAATTGTCAGGTCGCGGTCGCGGGGAATATTGACAAGGTAATCTACAGAAAAGCTTCCGTTGCCCCGGAAATTGCTGCTGAAGAGAGTCTCTACCTTAAGCAGTCCCCCGCTTCTGCGGATGTCTGTGCTGATCTGTCCCAGCAGGCGCTCTGCCCGGGAGGCGCTCATATTTTTAACGGTGATCTTCATATCTACGGTTACCGAATCTCCTCCGGTATCCCGGATTTCCACCAGCCCGAACTTGTTCGACAGGTCAAGGGCCGTGATCTGTGATTTGGGGTAGGCCCTGTGTTCGCATTTTACATATTCGGCAGCCCGGAGATTTACGGACAAACAAAGCAATGACAGGGCAAGCAGTTTAAAGGTCGATTTCATGTTTTCCCTCCTTTTCTGGTTTAGATTGTTTCAGTTTTTGGATAATGAGCCTGATGATGTTCAACCGGGTCTGGTATACCTCCAGCATGGCACTTATCACCCGTTCGTCATCCGGACTGGCCTGCAGCTCTTTTTGTAAGCGGGCACAGGTCTGTTCGAATTCACGTATTTCCGTTTCCATAAGCTGCTGCTCTTTTTCGGGTATCATTCCTTCACGAAGCAGCTCTTTCCATTGTGTCATACCCTGGCTGATGGAATTTAGGTAGTAGGTTTTTGCCTCGGCATATTCGCCGGGCAGTAACGGCAGGGTAGATTCTTTATACTTGTTTTCTATATGGTCCGGTTGTAAGGCTGTCCGGATCTGGTTGCCTGCCAGGATGATAATTAACACGGCCGCAGCCATCTCCAACACAAGACGCCGGTTTATCTTTTTTTTGGCAGACTTGTCCAGTTTTTGTCTGAAGCGTTCGGAATGACCTTCTGCCGGTTCCTCCTCGAAGCTTTCCCTGTTTTCCCGGATAATTTTTTCCCATGGGTCTTTCATCTTCACTGACTTAATTGTTATAAATAAGTTCCTGACGGCTCAGTTTGCTTTTTAATTTTTGTTTTGCCCTAAGCAACTGGGACCGTGAGGAGCCGGGACTGATCTGCAAAATCCCGGCAATTTCTCCGTGGTCATAGCCTTCCAGGTAATACAAGCTGAACACCACGCGATAACCTGCAGGCAGTTCCATAAGCGCCTGACGCAACGTTCCGGCATTAAGCCGGGGGGGGGCTGCTTCCGGTTCTTTCGCTTCTGCGGTAACACTCTCGTTGAGCTCTTCAAAGACCGGTTTTTGTTTACGCAGGACATCGAGGGAACGGTTAATTACTATTTTTTTCAGCCAGGCTCCGAAACTGACTTTTCTTGAATAGGTTCCTAGTTTGCCGAAGGCGCTCAAAAAAGCCTCCTGCATTATGTCTTCTGCTTCACATGAGTCGCCGACGATGCGCAGGGCCGTGTTGTACATCGCCTTGTAATATAACTTGTACAGATCAAACTGGGCTTTTCGGTCCCCCTTTCTGCAGCGGTTAATCAGATCCTGGTGCATATTTTGGTATAACGCCTTCAAGCCTTTTGCTATCAATTCTGTCTAAAGGACGTTAAGCCGGCATAAAATGTTGCATATCCCGTTCGTTTTTCTTCCGGAAAAAAAATTATATACGCGGCAGTTCTTGTATCTTGTGCCGGCCTGTTAACTGAGCTTGCCTTTGTAGTCTTCGTAGCCAAACTGCCTGATAAGCTGAAATTCACCGTTTGGACGTATTATGCCGATGGACGGGTGTCTTACTCCGTTGAAAAAGGTGGTCTTGACCATGGTATAGTGGATCATGTCTTCCAGTATCAGTTCATCTCCCGGCTGCAGTTCTTCTTCAAAAGACCAGGAACCGTAATAATCGCCGCTCAGGCAGCTGCTACCGCCCATGCGGTAAGTGGGTTTTCCTGCTTCGGGTACGGAACACGCATGGCGTATACGCGGCTGATAGGGCATTTCCAGGCAGTCGGGCATGTGAGCGGCAAAGGACACGTCTAGCACGGCCGTTTTTATTCCGCTGTTTTCTACCACATCCAGGACGGTTGTTTTCAGGAAACCCGTTTCCCAGGCAAAGGCACTTCCCGGTTCCAGTATCACTTTCAGATGCGGATAGCGTTGACGAAAACCCCGCAGCAGGCCGATCAGATGTTCCGTATCATAACCCTTTCGGGTCATCAGGTGTCCCCCGCCCATGTTGATCCATTTTGCCTGCCGGAGCAGGTAACCGAATTTTTGCTCCACGGCAGTCAGGGTTTTTTCCAGCTCGGAAGAAGATGATTCGCAGAGCGTATGAAAATGCAGTCCGTCCACTCCTTCAGGCAGCTTTTCTCCCAGCCGGGAGGCAACGATACCCAGCCGGGACCCCGGGGCACAGGGATTGTACAGTTCGGGTTCCACTTCCGAATATTCCGGGTTAATCCTAAGTCCGACACCCATCCTTTTTCCCGAGCTCCGGATAAGGGGGTAAAACCGCTGATACTGACCTAGCGAGTTGAAGGTGATGTAACCCGACAAACGGATAAGCCCGGGAAAAGAACAGGGTTCGTAGGCCGGGGCATAGGTGTGCGCCTGAGTTTTCATTTCTTCCGCGCACAGGCGGGCTTCATTCAGCGAGCTGGCTGCTGCTCCGTCAACATATTCCCGTACAACGGGAAAAGCTTTCCACATGGCAAATCCCTTGAATGCCGGGATGATGTTTACCCCGGCCCTTTCGGCTACCGAACGGATCAGGCTGAGATTATTTCGCAGCAGCTTTTCTTCGAGCACAAAACAGGGAGAGGGTATTTCCGGGAATTCCCTATACATTTGGAGCGGATTTAGATTGTCAGCGGGCTTCTATTTGCTCCATTTCTTTTTCCATAGCCCCGTATAGTTCCCTGCTTACCGGGGTCAGGGGAAGCCGTACGGTGTTGGAGGCTTTTCCGGTGATTTCCATCAATGCCTTGATGCCTGCCGGATTTCCCTCGCGGAACAGCAGCCGGAACAGCCGGCTGAGCTGCAGGTGTATTTTTCTGGCCTGCACAAAATTACCTTCTGAGGCCATATGGACCAGTTCGGCCATATGTCCGGGAACAGCATTGGCCGCAACCGATATTACCCCGGAGCTGCCAAGGGCCATCAGCGGCAGGGTCAGTGCATCGTCGCCTGAGATCAGGGCAAAATGTTCCGGAGCTTCCCGTATAATGGCAGCAGCCTGGCCAAGGTCGCCTGCCGCTTCCTTAACCGCCACAACGGAGGGACAGGCTCCGGCCAGACGAAGGGTGGTTTCCCCCAGCATGTTCACGCCGGTGCGTGAAGGCACATTGTAAAGGACAACGGGAACCGGTGAAAACCGGGCTATTTCCCGGAAATAGGTCTCCAGTCCTTCCTGTGAGGGCTTATTGTAGTAAGGGGTGACCGAAAGAATGCCATTTATGCCGTCAAAATCGGTTTCCCGGATCATCTTTATAACCCGGGCCGGATCATTACCCCCCATGCCGACGAGCAGGGGAACCCGGCGGTTTATACGGGAACGGATGCAAGCTACTACTTCTTTCTTTTCTGTGGCCGAGAGGGTGGGAGTTTCAGCTGTAGTCCCCAGTGCCACCAGGTAATCCATCCCTGCCGAGATCTGATCGTCTACAAGTTTTTCCAGCCGGTTATAATCAATGGTGTAGTCCGTTTTAAAGGGGGTGATCAGGGCAACCCCCGCCCCCCTGAAAAGTTGTGTCATGGTTGTTTTAGTTTATTCTTCTTAAGTAATGCAACAATTGTTCCACCAGGAATACCGGATCCCGGCGCTGAGCCAGTTCAATGCGAAAATCCAGTACGTCTGGCTTTGCTTCAGACCAGCCCGCTTTCATGGAGGCCCTGGAAAGACTCCGGATCACCTGTATGAACATCGAGTCGGAAAGGCTGATATCGAATAACACATCGAACGGAGTACGTATAAAAGACAGGATCATATCGTTTTCTGGCTTTCCCCCGAACGAAAAGTCTTTTTTACCAAACTGCTGTTTTGTTCTGTCGGGTGTTTTG
>JBFWIL010000182.1:0-5339 GCA_050256015.1 Mangrovibacterium sp.
GCTCCAGACCTGGTAGCCGGGAGCGATCAACCGGTAAACCAGGTAAGGATCAACGGGTTCATCGCGGACAAGTAACCGGAAAGGCCGGTATTGTTTCCAACCCGTTTCATTTTTTGTAAATACGGAAACGCTTAATGTTTGCCCGGCGTTATCCGCTAAGATCCTGTGCCATTTCTTCTCAGGGATCCTGATCCTGTCAGTTCCGGAAACGGCCAGACTGCCCCCGGAGCCTTTAAACTCGACATAGACCTTCCTGCAGCTTTCTTTCATCCTGAAATTTAAAGGGGCTATGTTCACCGGGATGTCTGTTTCCCGGTAATCGGGAAAAATTTCCGCCATCCCAGCCTGTTGTTCTGCCTGTTGCGGTTTTTGTGTACAGCCTGCCAGTATTAAGATACCAGCGGATAAAATTATTATTTTCATATTCCGCTTCATTTAGTCAACCCATTATCTGAAATGAAAATAATACCAGTAAGTATTTTCGAAATTCTTCTTCAACAGTTTCCCGGCATTCGGATTGTTTGTATAAATCGCGGCATATTCATGCAGCCGTTGTATCGTCCGGTTACTGATGGGAAAGGGACTGTCGTTCTCCGGCGTTTGTGAATACAGGCCCAGTACATAGAGAACAGCTTCCTGGAAAAATTCCGGCAGCGAGATATACCCCATCTCACGTGCATGCGGCAAATAATTCATGAAGCTTTTCAGGTCTTTTTTTACCAGGTATCCTGTCATCAAATATTCAAAGGCCATCCTGTTATCCGGGTGGTCATGCAGAACGCTCAGCAGGATTTGATCCATGTGATCAATGGAAAAGAAATAATCCTGAACAGGTCTGATCCTCCTTTTTTCTCCCCAGTCAGGATGGTTGTCTATTTTTTCTTCATCATAAAGGAAAGTTTCTGTTTCCTTTGCCCATTTCCGGTAGAATAGTGTTTGTTTGAGTTTGTGAATATATTTGGCTGCCACTTCGTACTGTCCGTTGATCAGGTTGGTTTCGGCCAGACGCCTGACAGCCCGGACTGTTTTGCGCAGGTCCGGGGTTGCTTCCATACTTTCGAAAATATATTGCTGGGAAACGTTGACCAGTCCTATCTGATAAAACACTTCATTTCCCAGCATAGACGACAGGTGTTCCCGCTTGTAAGGAAGGAACAGTCCGTCGCTGCCTGCCTGGGGATATTGAAACATCCGGTCGCCCAGTTGTCCGGTTTTAGCCAGGGCCAGGTTAAGGTAATTAACCGCGAAAGTATTACGTGGCATATTTTTATTGGCAAGACTGATAACCTGATCCCATTTTCCCTGTCTGACGTAATAGTCAAATGCCTTGACATGTTCGGAACTTATGTTACTAAACAGCCGGAACCCGGAAAAGGCTGTGATAAGAACAAGTATTACCTGAAAAATTAATCCTTTCCACGACAGCCTGCCCGGGATGTGGGCTGTCTGTAATCTGACAGCCGTCATTAACAGCGGGATCCCCAGCCATATGAGCACCACGGGAAAGGGAATGTCGGTGGATATTTTGTAATAATGGTTGCTGACAAATGCCTGCAGGTGAGGGGTGGCAAAATAGTATTTTTTGACCAGCAGGGGAATGGCAACAGCCACCAGCAGAAACAGGAACATCACGATAACCGGCATCGGCTTTTGCCGGTGACTTAACCGTTCGTAAAGGAGAATGACCAGAAAAAACAGAAGGTAACTTCCTCCTGTCAGGAAGTAAACGAATGGGATCAGCAACAATCCCGACCAGAGACGGATGATGCGCTTATTCACCGAAATATAAATAAGGCTGAAAGCCATGGCCAGGTTGACCCCAATGAGTCCGGAGAGCAGGTAAAATTCATCAGTCAGGATGAAACAATACCACACCGGGGGCAACAGGCTTAATAACGGGATTGCGCTATGATTGCCGATGCCGAGGAGCAACTTTCGGGTCAGTTGATATAATGCCAGCAAGAGCAGCGTAATGATGCTTGCCCCGGCGAAAGGCACGAGATAAAACTGTGTCAAAAATTCCCCTGTATAGCCCGAAAAACCGCCCGGCGTGCTAATGCTTTTCAAAAAATAGTCGCCGGTGAGAAGGAATAACTGCAACTGTTCCTGAAAGTACAGGTTGTATTTGTAAAAAAAGCTCCAGAAGATCCAGATGCTGATAAAGGTCAGCCAGCAAAAGATCTTTTGCTGGTTCATTTTTATTTCCGGCTTGATTGTCGTTCGCATATCGGTCTCTTTTATTTAATGTTTTAGTTGTACCTGCCGGTTTCAACAAAAGTTACTTTTTCTGCTTTTGTTTGCTGAAATAACGCTTCCACGTCAAGCGCATCGAAGGCTGTACAGTTTTCCGATAGTTCGGGAATATTGAAGGACTGATAAGAGTAGTTATAAAATTCAGGATCTTTTTGGGGCAGAACGAATGGCTTTGTTTCCTGTCCGTCGGGACGAATGTAAGAAAAGTATGGTTTCCCGTACATGCCATTGTCCCTTTTGCTGGCGAACACGAACCAGCGGCTGTTGGCAGACCAGCTATGGTATGAATTGGAATATTTTTCAGCATTGACGACTGGCATTTTGCTGATTTTTCCTGTTTTAAGATTCAACAGGTAAAGCATTGCCTCATTATGCCATATGGGAAATGTCCCGTAATCGAAGACGGTAAACATCAGGTATTTCCCATCGGGCGAAGCCCTGGGCATACTCACCGTTTTATTTTCGGCATGTGCTGAAAACAAGGTGTCGGCCTTACCGGTAAAAGTCCGGTTTTCCGCATCAAATCCAATGCTGCACAAGCTGTACCGGAGTTGCCTGTATTGATCGGGGAGAAGTACCGAGTCGGCAACGCAGAAAAATAGGGTTCGCCCGTCGGCCGAAAATTCAGGAAAACTCTCCAGTTTGCCACGACGGGCAATTCGTGGATCAGAGAAAACCTCATTTTTCTCCACATCGAGGACGATCAGATCGGAGGTCGTGTCATAGACTTCCATGCGCTTGTTGCTGACCGAATGGAATGCCGGGATGACCACGTTTGCAGAGAAGACGATAAAGCGACCTGAGGGATGCCAGTTTCCGTAAACACCGGCCGACAAGGTTTGTTTGGTTTTTGTATCGATTTTTCTGAGTGCATTGCCCCGGGCAATAATGGTTCCGCCATGCTGGTGCCGGATATGGAAAAAGGACTGCCCGGGCTGGTGCTTGTTGGTAATATGACAATTGATGCAGGCTCCGTCGGTGAGGTTGTTGTCGGCCAGCACTTTTTCTTTGAAGTTGGTGAGGCCGCGTTGCCTGACCGATAATTTACGGTACACCTCATAACCGGGTTCAATGAGCCGGTAGCTCAGGTACGGATCGACCGTTTCGGCTGTGACAACCCAGTAAAAGGGTTTGTAGCGTGTCCAATATTTGTCTTTTCTGACCCTGACGGAAACGGATAGCGTATCGCCCTGGTGCTTTTCCAGCAACTGATGAAAACGCTTCAGTGGAAAAGTCAGTTTCTTTTTTCCATTTACCTTTATCCGGCCATTGCGGCCTGTAACGATAGCTTCCGCGCGATCGCAGGAGTCGGTTATTTTGAAATTAAGCGGGGCGATATTGCATGGAATAGAAATATCGGTATAATCCGGGACAATTGGGGGGTAGCTGTCAACCTGCCGGACTTCATTTTTTCCCCGGCAGCCAGCCAGGAGGAAAATCAGCATCAGAACGGTGAACCGTAATTCCTTCATCCTAATTTCCTTTTAGGTTAGCGTAATGATAATAAAACCAGTAAGTATTTCCAAAGACTTTCTGCAGCGCATGGCCCTTCCCCTGATTTTTCTCAAACTCGTCGTTATATTGACGGAAACGGGCAACGACTTCCGGATTAAAAGTGACCTTTTCCCGGATCCCGGCTCTTGGATTTTGCATATAGCAGATCAGCAATGCCTGTTGATAAAGTTCCGGCAATTGTTTTAACCCGATTTCCGGTTGACTCAGGCACAGCCGGGAAAATTTATCCACGTCTTTTCCAAGCAGGTACCAGCAGTTGAGGTAGTCGAAGGCAGCTTTGTTTTGGGGATCCCGTTCCAGCAACAGTTGCAATGTTTTTTCCACGTCGTTGATGCTTTTTAAATCCTCCGACAGCGGTCGAAGACGCCGTTTTTTCATGATCCAGGGTGTTGCCAGGCAATGATCCTCGTTGTTGAGGTATTGTCGCATGGAGGTGCCCCATTGTTCGTGGAACAGCGATTTTTCGAGCATGCCGATATATTTTTCGGCAACAGCATATTCCGCGTTAATAATATTGACCCGGACCAGTCGGCGCATGAGCCGTGAACTTTCACTACGGGGAGAGAATATCATGCCCAGCAACGCCAGATGCTGGGATGCATTCACATCGCCCAGGTAATAATAGACTTCATTGGCAAAGGTGATTGAAACATAGTTTTGCTGAGGATCGACGGGAAGGAACAGTCCTTGCGGGCCTGTCTGACCGGCGTTCATCAGTTGTTCGGGAAGACAGTCGCTTTTTGAAGCCAGCAGGTTATGGAAGTAAGCTCCGGCACTGCTTTTTAACTGATATTTTTTCAGAATTTCCTGTGCTTTATCTTCGTGGTTGAAATAAATTTCACTGTCCACGGCCAGAAGTTTCTCCAGGTCGAATTCAGCAAGGCGGGAGATGCTCCATGTCCCAAAGACCGTAATAACAGTTATTTCCAGTATTGGTTCCCATGCCGGTATTCGCCGCTGAACAGGCCTGGGCAACAGAATGACGGTGACGATTGTCAGGGGTATCAGCAGCAGCCAGGTCTGGCTGTCAGACGGATGAACAGCCGGTGTAAGCCAGGCCTGTTCCCAGGTGAGCAGGTAATACCCTCTTAACAACAAGGGTTGCAGCAAGGCAACCGGCACAACCAGGAACCCGGCTATCCGGCCCGGCAGTGTGCCGGTTGCATGTTTCGCTTCATAGACTGCGAACAGGAGGGCAAACAGCAACATAGGACTTCCTGCAGCCCAATACAGGATAGGGACGAGCAGGAAGCCTGCTGTCAGTCGTAACGCGTTTCTCCTGATGCTTAGCAAAAGGAGCAAGGCTGCTATCGAAAGAATTACGGCCACGGTGAAGGAGAGGGAATAAGAAAGCCTGGTATGCAGGGCCAGTACGGTAACTACCGGTATCAGCGCTGTCAGCGGGGCTGTCTGTGTTCCTGAAAAGCGGCGGATCATGGAACGGAGAAGTAGCCAAAGAATCAGCAGATGGATGGTTATAACAATCGCTCCCCCGCCACGGAGATAATAAAACTGGGTGAAAAAATCGCCCAGGTATCTCGCCAATGCGACAGGTTTGTAAAGATAATCTG
>JBFWIL010000183.1:0-5304 GCA_050256015.1 Mangrovibacterium sp.
GTTATTGCCAGCCAGCAACAGCTTTTCCCTCAGATACTTGTCCTTGATGCAGCCGATGCAGAGCTGCTGCATGGGGTGCTGAACGACCTTAAAGCCCTGGGATTTGACATCCGGGATGCCGGGAAAAACCGCTTTGCCGTTCACGGCACCCCGGGGTCCCTGCATTACAGCTCGCCAACGGAAACCATCGAAGGGTTACTGGAGGAACTGAAAAATACAGCTGCCGATCTGCAGGGCAAAGCCCGGGAGACGGTTGCTGCCGCACTGGCCCGGGCTTCAGCCATTCCATACGGTTATGGCCTTAAACCCGAAGAAATCAGTCAGCTTATCGATCAACTTTTCGCATGTTCAACGCCCAATTATTCTCCTGCGGGGAAACAAGTGTTAACAATTATGCCCGTGGAGCAATTCGAAAAAATGTTACGGTGAAATTCTAGTTGTTATTTATTTACTTTGCAGCGCATAAAAACAATACAGACATGCAGAATTACAGACCTGTTTTCGGCTCTATTCCCCCGGTGGTAAAAAATTTGATTATCATAAACGTGCTCATGCTCCTGGCCTCCTTCCTGATTGAGATGCGGGGCGCTGACCTGAACGCGTTGCTGGGCCTGCACTTTATACTCTCGCCTGCCTTCCGGCCTTTTCAGCTGGTTACCCACATGTTTATGCACGCGGGCATCTCGCATATCTTCTTCAATATGTTCGCACTCTGGATGTTTGGCCGGGTGCTGGAAAGCGTCTGGGGACCGAAACGCTTTTTTATCTATTATTTTGTTACCGGACTTGGAGCTGCCGCCCTGCATATGTTTGTCAGCTATCTGGAGTTTCAGTCCCTGATCGGCAAAATGAGTCCGGAGCAGGTCGACCTGGTCATGCGGGAGGGAGTATCCATCTTCCGGCAGGGAAAGAATTTTACCGATCCGCTTATGGGCAAGCTGAACCTGCTGATGAACATTCCCACGGTGGGAGCCTCGGGAGCGGTTTACGGCGTATTGCTCGGCTTCGGGGTCCTCTTCCCCAACACCCAGCTGATGTTGCTCTTTCCGCCGATTCCTATCCGGGCAAAATATTTTGTTATCGGATACGGGGCGCTGGAACTCTTTCTCGGCTTCTCCAATCCGGGCAGCAATGTAGCCCACTTTGCCCATCTGGGAGGAATGCTGTTCGGGTACCTGCTGATCCGGTACTGGAACAAGCACAGCCGGAATTTTTACTAACCGGTTACTGCTACCTCCGGGAACGGGCAACAAACACGTATCATATCGGGAAATCAGGAAATCAGATCACTATGTCACTGGCAGATGAAATAAAAGAATCCTTTGAGCGCGGATCGGTACTTACCCGGCTCCTGTACGTCAACATCGGCATTTTTCTTTGCATACGAATTATCCATGTGTTTTTCTTCCTGCTCAACAGCGATTTTCCGCTGCTTGACTGGCTGGCCCTGCCGTCAGACCTGTCCCAGCTTGCCCACAGGCCCTGGACCCTGTTCAGTTATATGTTTCTTCACTTCAATTTTTTACATATCCTGTTCAACCTGCTCTGGCTGTACTGGATGGGTAAGATATTCCTTATTTACTTCGATGAAAAAAAGCTGCTGGGCGTATACCTGCTCGGAGGCCTGACCGGAGGCGCATTTTTTGTCCTGGCTTACAACCTGTTCCCTGCCTTTTCCAACCTTATTGTCTTCTCCCGGCTGTTGGGGGCCTCAGCCTCAGTGCTGGCCATCATTGCAGCCGTGGCCACCCATGCCCCCGACCATATGATTCAGTTATTCCTGATCGGGCGGATCCGGATGAAGCATCTGGCCCTGATCTCCATCGTGCTGTATGTCATCGGCATTGCTTCCTCAAATGCCGGAGGTAACCTGGCCCATCTCGGCGGAGCCGCCTTTGGCTATCTGTATGCACTGAGATACCGCCAGGGGCATGACCTGAGCCGATGGGTCAGTTTGCTGGCCGGAAAGATCGGCAACCTGTTTAAGCCCAAACAGAAAGTCAGGCTCAGCTACCGGGGAAAATACAGTGACATAGCCTACAACAGGAATAAAAACATGAAACAGGAGGAAATTAACCGCGTACTTGACAAGATCAGCACCTCAGGTTACGACTCGCTGACCCGGGAAGAGAAAGAACTCCTTTTCAAAATGGGGAAATAAACCATTCCCTCTCATACGATTTTTTTGCGACGGGCAGCACTGATGCTGCTGTTCAGTTCAAATCCCACCAGTAAGATCAGTGACATCAGATAACTCAACAGCAGGATTACCAGCAGGGTACCAATAGACCCGTAAAGCTTATTGTACTGGCTGAAACGGGTAATGTAATATCCAAAGCAGCCCAGTACCATAATACTCAGCATGGTAGCCAGCGTTCCTCCCGGAGAAATAAACCGCCAACGCATTTTTCGCTTGGGTGCAAAAAAATACAAAGAAGAATATGCAAAAAAGAAAAGCGCAATGGTTATCACCCAACGCCCCACGGAAAACAAGTAATAGGTAAGCCTGCTCCCCATCAGACTGCTGTCAACCAGATAATTGATGGCCAGCTGTCCGGCGATAATCAGCGAAATGGCCAGGGTAAGGATCGTGGAAAGCAGAAACAACAGGACAAAGGAAATCAGGCGTTGTTCCAGCCAGTTGCGTTTCTCCACCGTGTGCAGGGAGGCATCAAAAGCATTCATCATGGAAACCAGTCCGTTCGAAGCAAAGACCAGCGCCATGAAAAACCCCAGGGAGAGCAGTCCGCCACGCTGCCGGGTTAAAATATCCTGGATCGTCTCTTCGACCACCAGAAAAGTGCTGGGAGGAAGCAGATCGCGAATCAGTAAAAACAACTCGTTCTGAAAATTCGGAATGGGGACATAGGGAATCAGCGTAAACAAAAAAATAATAGCCGGGAAAAAAGCCACAAAATAACTAAAGGCTATCGCCGATGCCCGGGTCGAGAGAGTTCCGTCTGCAAGACTGCGGTAAAAGAAAAACAGCACATCATACAAAGGTATCCCGTCAAAACCGGGCAAACTGATCTTTCTGGCCCGGATAAGCAAGTGTAGAAAAAGCCGCTTTCCCCTGTGCATGAACCGATCAAACATCCGGTTTACTGTTTTTCAATCCGTAATTGATGAATACAGGTTTTATTCCCTTCTTCCTTCAACAAAAAATACACCCTGAAGGTTCCGTTTTCCGTGATCAGACTGCCAATGGCATAGCGTGCGCCTTCCTTCCCGCCCTGATGTTTAAGGCTAAAACCATGAGCCTCATGCTGATTAAAAAAACTGGCCAAAATCTGCTGGGCCTGAGCCTTGCTGAAAATATCATCATGGTCAAGCACGACCATCTCGATGTTCTGGCTGAAGTATACAGACAATGCACCGGCATTTCCGGTCTTGAATCCGTTAACCACTTCTTCGGGAATCTGGGCAGCCAGTCTTCCCATGCCAGACACAATCAGCAAAACAATCCAAACTGTTTTGTATATAATCCCTCTCATCTGCATTTATTTGAAGCCAAAGGAAACGAACATAAATTGTGCCACATTCGCTGAAATTAATGAAACAGCTTGCTTAACTTTGTAAAGTTAATAAAATTTGACGGATGAAACTCAGGTTAATCGTTCTCGGGAAAACCGATCAGTCCTACCTTCAGGAAGGAACCGAACTGTTTATGAAGCGGATTGTCCGCTATCTGCCTTTTGAATACATGGTGATCCCTGAGCTGAAAAACACCAGGAAACTTTCGCAGGAACAACAAAAGAACAAAGAGGGGGAACTGCTTCTTTCCAGGCTTAATGCCGGAGACGAACTTATTCTGCTGGACGAGAAGGGAAAAGAATTCCGTTCCGAAACATTTGCACGGTTTTTGGAGAAGAAAATGCTGGCAGGTACCCGGTCGCTGGTTTTTGCAACAGGAGGACCGTACGGTTTTTCTTCTCAGGTTTATGCAGCAGCCGGATCAAAGATCAGCTTATCCAGGATGACCTTTCCCCATCAGCTGGTGCGGCTGGTTTTTGCCGAACAACTATACCGGGCCCTGACAATCATAAACGGAGAACCTTATCATCATGCCTAAACCCCGTTCAAAAACAGGCCGAATAACCAAAAGCAAGCTCTGCCTTTTCATGTGCCTGCTGTTTTTGACAGGAGGTCTGATCACCGAAAGCCTGCTGCTGGATCCGGAGCAGGGGATAAGGGTCATAAAAGCATTTGAAAGAAAGCTGCAACAACAACAGGTCCTGCTGGATCAAAAGCTGCAACAGATCTGCAGCACCCTGGCAGAAAAAGAATTTGAAGGCGATTTTCAATCGGTCCTCCATCCGCATTCCGCCCTCTTCCACAAAAAAGGACTTGGGTTCCTGGTTGATGATGGTCAACGCCTGCTTTACTGGTCAGACAACCGGTTTGCATTCGAAGCGGCTTTCAGGCAAAAAGGGAGGCTTCTGTTCCTTCCCAACGGAATTTATTTCCGTGAACGCAGGCGCCAGGGACCATATACAGTAAGCGGACTTATCCTGCTAAAAGAAAAATACCAGATTCAAAACGAATACCTGTCCGACCAATTTGCAGATCCTTTCGATACGCCCGACAGTTACCGGATCCAGCCGGATCCCTCGGATGACTCCCTACCTGTACGCAGCACAGACGGATCCTATCTTTTTTCCATGGTTCCCGACGGAAAAATATTTTGTGAAAAGGGGAAGCTCTTCCTGCCTCTGTTGCTCTATGCAGGAGCACTGCTGTGCTTCCTGTTATTTATCCGAATACATTTCAGAACCCGCTACCGCAGGGAGCCTTACCTGTTGAGGAGCCTGGCAAGCGGACTGATTCTGTTCGGCGTTTACTGGGTACATATTCTCTTTCGTGTACCCGCCGTCTGCTATGCATTTGAACTGTTCAGTCCCACCTTATACGCCTGTTCCTTTGTGCTCCCTTCCCTGGGCGATCTGATCCTGCTCGCTGTGCTCATCTTTTTCTGGAGTTTCCAGCTAACCGAGGAACTCCGTTTTTCAGCAAAAGGAAACCGGCATTTCTACTGGACAGCCGTAGCCTTAACGGCAGGTTTTTATCTGTTTGTAAACACCCTTATTCAAAACCTGGTCCGCAACAGCAGCTTTTCCTTTTACCTGAATCGGCTGGATGATATTTCCCTGTACAGCATGCTGGGTTATCTGATCATAGCCTTGCTGCTGTTTTCCGCCTCCAGAATCAATTTGAAAATAGCCGAGAGCAGTCGTCTTTTCCTGTCCAGGAAACGCTGGCTGCACACTCATGCCCTTCTGCTGGCATTCTTTGCAGGTCTTGCAC
>JBFWIL010000184.1:0-5292 GCA_050256015.1 Mangrovibacterium sp.
GTTCCTTTTATGTGGATCGATTTCCCGGTAAGGCACTGAATTTCAACAACAAAAAGATGGCCGGGTATTTTACCCGGCAGGAGTGGACCACCCTGCTATTGCCATCCAGTTATAAGGAAAGCCTGCCGGACGATTACCCGCTGGAAAAAGGCTATTTCGGCAAATGGCGGCAATTTCCCTACCGCCTCAGTCAGCTGTTCAACCAGACAGGTAATTACAAGGTACTGAAAACCACTCCATATGGGAATGCCGTCGTCAATGAGTTTGCCATGGCCCTGATCGGTTCGGAAAAGCTGGGCCGGGATGAGGTGCCCGACTTGCTTGCCCTCAGCTTTTCTTCCATGGATTACGAGAACGGATCTTTTGGTCCGCTTTCGGTCGAAATGGAAGATACCTATCTCAGGCTGGATAAGGAGATCGGCATGCTTCTTGATTTTCTGGATAAACAGGTGGGGGAGAACCGCTATCTGGTTGTGCTCACTTCGGCCTGTTCTTCCTCTTATCCTGTCGGGTACCTGAAGGAAGCGTTCAATATGCCCGTAGGTTATGTTGCTCCGGAAAGCATGGTTGCCCTGCTGAAATCTTTTCTGAACATTTCTTACGGGCAGGGAGACTGGGTGGTTTTTTCCTCCGGTCATCAGATATACCTGAACAGGCCTCTGATAGAAAAAAAGGGAATCAGGCTGGATGATATCCAGTCGCGTGCTGCCGGTTTTATCAATCAGTTTGAAGGAGTCAGATTGTCGGTTCCGGCATTCGATTTTATCCGGGTGGATCATGTTAAAAGTCAGCTGGCCATGATTTCGGGCTCCTACAATCTGAAACGTTCCGGGGATGTGCTCTATACCCTGGAGGAAGGCTGGCAGCCCCGGTACAGGTACCGGAAGCCTGACTATACAGACCAGATGCGTATTCCGCTGATCTGGTACGGTCCCCGTATAAAACCGGGGAAGAGCCGGGTTCCTGCCGAGGCCGTTGATATGGCTCCCACCGTTTTTGAGTTGCTTGGAATCGAACCTCCTTTCTCTTTTGACGGGCGTATTCTGGTGGAAATCCTTGCCGATTAGCCGGCTTCTTCCGCGTCAGGCTTGTCGTTTCCCAGGATAAAAGAGGCAATTCGGTCAAAGACCAGGCTAAATTTTTCGTTAACCGCATCCTGTTCCCTGACGGATGGGGGAAAAGGCGTAACATGGTTGTAAGCAAAGGGAAAGTCCAGTATGTCGATTTTCACCGGAATGTCTCTGGAGGCTCCCTGCAGTGTGTTAACCACTTCGTATGGCGGGATGATGCTGTCTTGTTTTAGGCTGATGGCCAGGATGTCCCTGCTGCAACGGCGGATCAGGTTCTCCCGGTAGTCCCTGTTCTTGTGGTAGTCGAGCATGGCATGGAACACGGGTCCCTCCGGGTGCGGTCCCTGTATGTAATGCCGGAGGCGCGGGTCCTGTTCCAGGTTTTTCCCCATGTGCTCAATCAGGAAGGAATACAGGGCAATGTTGGCTTCACTGTCCAGGATGTATCTGGATACTGGCGACATGCGGTTGAATACGGCCCCTCCGCAAAACAGAGCCAGCCGGGAATGGGTGAACCAGCCGTTGGGATTGGTGAACTTGAGGATTTCTCCAAGCAGGCAGCCAATGGAATAGGCGGTAAAATGAAAAGCTGCGTCCGGCGAAATCAACGGATGACTGCCTTCTTTACAGGACTGTATAAGCCGTATAATGTCGGCATAGGTTTGCAAACCGGACCAGATGAAACGCTGCGGCATGTTGTGCAATCGCATGCTGATGGCCACATTGGTGAGCGATGAACCGCTTAGCTGGGGAAATCGTTTTTTCCGTTTTTCACAGAGCTGATACATTTTCCGCCGGTTGCTCCAGACCTCAAGGGTACGGTTCATATGAAAGGCAATGGGAAAGAGGATTACGGCACTTTTTGTGCGCAGGGCCAGATGACGGGCCCAGGGCAGGTATTTATCCCAGTTTTTTTCGTTAAACCCGTGCAACAGAAAGATGGCCCGGCCGGCTCGTTTCTGATTTGCCGGCATGAAAACCGGGTAGCTGAACGTTTCATTCTGGCAAATTGCGTTGTCGGGAATGTGGATCATGTCATCCATATCCCCGATATCATGCTGCATGGTTTTCCCTTTACAGAATTGCAGCTTATGGATTCTGCAACGATAGTCTTCTCTTCCCGGAAGCAGGTCTTGTGAGGCAGACCGGAATGTCTGCCTGTAAATAGCAAGGTCGTCGAAGAGGATAAATGGGGAGTCTTCCGACAGAAGTTCCCTGAGCCTGTTGTAAGAATCTAAATACGTCATTTGTTTTTGCCTAAGAAACAAATGTAAGAAGTAAGCCAAGAAGAAGAAGCAGCTTATAGTGCATTCTGCTGTCCCGGCTATCAGGAAAAGGATTAAGCTGTTCTGTTTTCAGTATAATACGGGTGCATGCTACAGCGCAGGTCTCTTTTGCTGTGAGCAGATCCGCCCGGGGACCTCAGGTTCCGGCTGCTCCAGTGCGCAGACGATGAGCTGTTCTCCGGTTTCCAGGAAAAGCAGCCGGAACAGCCGGAGCCGTTGTTCTTCCGGTGCGTCTGCCCATGCATGGAGTTTGCCGTTTTTGTTTTGCCGGATGCCGATTTGTGAGGCGAAATGCAGTCCGGTGATGCCGGCCGCCTTGTATACAGCTTCCTTGATGCACCAGAACAAGCCGTGCCCGTCGGGAATGGTACGGGCCAGCCATTGCTCTTCCTGACTGAGGTACTTGTGTTCCACCCGGAGAAAATTACGTGAACGGTTCTCTATGTCGAGTCCCGCTGGCAGTTTCTGCTGCAGGAGCAGACCTGCCAGCCGGTCCGAATGGCTGATGCTGATATGCCGGTAGCACGGGTGGGAAAGGTGCGGTTTTCCTGAAGGAGAATAACTCAATTGTTCAGGGGAACAGCCGGCTTCCCGAAGCAGGGCCCGGATGGCCAGCCATTCCTTTTTCCGTTTTTTGCTTCCGGATATCAGGCGTGGAGGTAATGAGCCTGTCTCCGGAAAACCGGACAACAGTTGTTCGGAGTCTTCTGTCATTTCCCGGAGCAAAAGCAGTCCTCCTTCAAGGGGTATGGTTTGTGTCAGGGGCATAAGATCGGTTTTTTTCAGAGCTGTACTTTCTCTACCCGTATTTTGCGTATCCGGCGGTTGTCTGCCGTTTCAATGGCAAAGATGAAATTTTTGCAGGTAATCTTCTCGTGGGGAACCGGAATTTCGCCTTTCAGTTCCAGAATCAGTCCTGCCAACGTATCGGCATCTCCCCTGCAATCATCAAAGGTATGGATGTTACAGCCTGTGAACCGGCAAAAATCATCCAGCTGGATCTTTCCGTCGAACAGGTATTTGTGTTCACTTATGCGGGTGGAATAATGCTCATCTTCGTCGAACTCATCGGAAATGTCGCCGACAATTTCCTCGAGTATATCTTGCAGGGTGACCAGTCCCGATGATCCTCCGTATTCGTCGACGACAATGGCCATATGAACCTTGTTCTGCTGGAATTCCTGCAGCAGGTCGTCAATCTTCTTGCTTTCCGGAACGAAGAAGGGTGGCCTTATCAGCGATTGCCACCGGAATGTTTCCGGTTTGTGTATGTAAGGCAACAGGTCCTTGATGTAAAGGATGCCCCGGATGTTGTCAAAAGAACCGGAATAAACCGGAATACGAGAATAACCCGAATCAATTATCAGGTTAATCACCTTTTCAAAAGAATCGTTGAGACTGAGTGCTGCCACGTCTACCCGGGAACGCATGATTCCGGCTACATTCTTGCGGCCAAAATGGGCGATGCCTTCAAGGAGATCCTTGTCTTCATGGCTTTTTGCTTCTCCGCTCAGCTCCAGAGCCCGGGATAGTTCGTCCATGGAACCGACTGCAGCAACCCTGGATGTGGTCTGCCGTGAGACCAGCAGTTTGTGGAACGGACGGAAGACCCGGTGCAGCAGGTCGGCCGGGATTGCCGTCAGTCTGGCTACGGATGCGGCATGGCAGCCGGCAATCCAACCTGGGACGAGTCTGGTTACCAGCAACAGGAACAGAAAGATCAGCAGACAGCTCAGCGCGATCTGTCCGGCCCCGGGCTGTGGAAACCTGTCCAGCAGTCCGCTGGCCTCCGCAGAAAGGATTACCGCTGCCGTATTGACCAGAATACCCGATATATTCAGGGCAGTATCCAGACTGTCCTGATGTTCGAGAAGTTTGAGGATGCGGGGTGAAAGCCTGCCTTTACCGGATCCGGGATACTTCTGTATACGGGCCGACAGGGTAGAATAAGCAATACCGGCTGCACTGATCAGAGCCGACAGAAGAACCAGAAGCATGATCCACGGCAGGTAGCCGGGAGAAACTCCTGAGCCGGAGAAAAACCGGATATTCCGACTCAGGAAAATAAAACAAGGTAAAGGGTCTGTTTCCAAATGTTTGTTGTTTTAATGACTAAAAGGGCAGATCATCGTCTTCTCCCTGTGTTTCCATACCTGACATTTCAGCATGATTTTCAGTTTCTCCGGTCTTTCTGTCCGGGCCCGGTGCAGAACTCCCGGCAGAGCGCGGACTGCCGAGCATTTCCATGTTGTCCATGTAGATTTCCGTCGTGTACCTTTTGTTTCCGTCCTTGTCGTCCCAGTTGCGGGTCCGGATCTTGCCTTCCAGATACAGCCGGTCGCCTTTTTTTACATATTGTTCCACCACTTTGGCCAGTCCCCTCCAAACCACAATGTTATGCCATTCGGTTGTGGTGACCTTTTCGCCGTTCCGGGCGGTGTAGCTCTCGGAAGTGGCCAGTGTAAAATTAGCAACAGTGACATCTTTGTCGAGATGACGGACTTCCGGATCACGACCAACATTGCCAATCAGGATTACTTTGTTAACTGCCATTTTGAATGTTTTTTAAAGTTTAACCAAAAAAAATACATTTTTTTCGGTTCAAAACCGAAGCATAAGCTACACAAATTCATGAATATACCAGTTTGGAGGATGAACACGGGGCCTGGCTTCATGAAACAGAACGGGGCCGGATTTTTATCAGCCGATATGGTCCAGCTCCTGTTCAACAGGCTCCGGTACTGCAAAGTTAAGAATATCTTTTTTATTCACTTTCAGTAAAGCAGAAAGCTTGTTGCTTTTTTGGGCCGGGAAATGCCTGAGAGAATCCGGTTTTATGTCAGAAAACAGCTTGTTTCAAAATGAATTGCAAAAATAATTCAATAGTTATGTCTTTAGTTCTCAAATAATTTTTATTTTTGCACACCAATAGAGAG
>JBFWIL010000185.1:0-5287 GCA_050256015.1 Mangrovibacterium sp.
AATACTGTGTGTGGTGAACCGGCATAAGGATCAGGCGGTCACCACCGATCTGATCGCCCAGGAAGGGGTATTCGACGGTGATTTTGAAGTTTATGAAGTGAACGGCCCGGACATCAAATCTGTCAACAATTTTGGAAAAACAACGGTGCAAACCCAGCAAAAAAGTCCGATAAAAGTCAAAAACACGGATAAAATAACTTATTCCTTTGCTCCTCATTCCTTTACAATGATCAAAGGAAAGATCAGAAAATAGCATTTGCTTTTTTTCAGCTAATTAATATTGTCCTAAACCCGGACATTGCCCCAATCTGTTTTATCAGAAAGTATATCGGGATGCTGGGGAGTGGCACGTTTAATCATTTTTTGAAAAATAGAACAAGCGTGAACCATGAGGTTCGACACTTGCCGTAAATTGATCGTGGGTATGGACTTTTTCTTCCTTACTCCACAAATCCTTTACCGTATAACTGCCTCTCAGTCCCAATTCGAAAAATGAAACCGAAATATCGGATACTCCTTTATCATTCGTATTAAAAAATGCCACATATTTATTGTTTGTACCCGGGATATCGGCAGTCCAGACAATCAGTCCGTTTTCTTCTTTTATTTGTTTGTTGTTGGTACTGTTTTTCGTTACATCCAGCAGATCGTCATTGGTTATCAGCGAAAGGGTAAACTCATCATTACTGGGAAGGTCACCTCCAAACATCAGTGGAGAACGGAACATTGCCCAAAGGTTCATCAATGTATATTGCTCTGTCTTTGTAAAGCCAGTCATCCTGTCTCCACCACGTTCGCCCCGAATTGACAAGCGACCCAACGGAAGCATATCCGCATCCGGGAAATGACCCTGGCCAATATAGGGAGCCCAGTCTGTACAACGTTTAAACTGCTGTTTAAGCATAGCCCAGTTGTCCCAGAAATCATCGCAAATACGCCAGATATTGGCATGGTTCATCACGTGTTCGGCTTTTTCGAGCGGTGTGGCGCCCGGGGAAGTTGAAAATACCATTGGCCGGCCGCATTGATCAATTGCCTTCCGGATCATTTCTATCTCGTCCTGATGGTATGGACGCGACAAATCGTCAACTTTTACATAATCTACCCCCCATGAAGCATACAGGTTAAAAATCGAATTATAGTATTCCTGGGCTCCTTCTTTCCCGGCAACAATGGTGTACATATCCCGTAGCCATTTACACTGTAATTCTTTTGAATAAATGTCGGCTGCTTTAGCGTTCGACCCCGGGATAGGGGTGTTCTTCCGCACAGCTTCAACAGGAATGCCACGCATCAGGTGGATACCGAATTTCAATCCTTTCCCGTGAATGTAATCAGCCAGCGGTTTGAAGCCATTTCCATCGGCTGCTGACGGAAACTTTTTCACAGCAGGCATCAGTCGCCCGTATTTATCCATGGTATAAACCGGATCAGTCTGATTGTATCCACCAGCTTTATCGTTTTCAACATACCAGCGAATGTCGATAACAATATATTCCCAGCCATGAACCTTCAGTTTCTCAGCCATGTAGTCTGCGTTTGCTTTTACTTCGTATTCGGTCACATTAGGGCCATAACAGTCCCAGCTGTTCCAGCCCATTGGCGGAGTTTGAGCTACTTCCCAAAATGAAGGGGTTTGATCTGTTCCTATATGTTTTTCCTTTTTCCCTGTACATGATAGGGATAACAACCCTATTAATACATACACAGAAGTTTTTAATAATTTATTCATTATTGAATATTTTATGGTATAAATATATATAATCAGATAATATTTTGCCTCTGGAAGATAAAAAATCCTTGCCCCTGTCAGGTCAAGGATTTTTATGATTGACAAAGTTGTCAATAACCATTCGGACCGTTTGACTGGTCAAGGTAACTAAGATTGGTTCCGTCGGAACTGGGGCCTCCTTCCCTGTCAAAAAGTACTTCACTGTTTCCGCAGTCAAGGAATAGTTGAGTATAATTGGTTTTTACATCATCGTACTTTCTGTAAAGATCATATCCGTTTTCCAGAGCTGCATCAATACAGGCTTTTGCTGCATCGGCTGCTTTTTGCCAACGATCAGACTCCGGTGAAGTATAGCCAACAAGAGAGCTTAGGCCGGATTTATTCATTAGCGGACTGGCAGCATATAACAGCATCCGGGATTTTAACGCCAATGCTGCAACTTTGGTTGCCCGTCCTTTGTCTGTGCCGGTATAATCAGCAGGCAAAACGGCAGCGGCCTTATCACATTCAGAAACGATAAAATCGACATTCTCTTTGTAGGTATCACGTTTCACGTTCAAAAATTCGTCCCGGTCATCCAAAGAATAGGCCTTCGTAATAATTGGCATGGCACCCCAACGGGATACCAGATCGAAATACATCAATGCCCGGATGAATGTTACTTCACCAATCAACCGGTCTTTCTGTTCCTGATCAGTGAATTCAACTTCTTCAATCCGGTCAAAAAAGACATTGCAATTGCTGATATTTTCCCAAACAGTACTCCACGAACGGTTATCCCATCCCCACCAGGCTCCATTCATACGTCCTAAATCAGATGCACTCACATATCCCTGGGTAAATGGCTCACACCCTCTTGACCATGTCAGGTAAGTCTCGTCAACAACCGAACTTTGCCATGATTCAGCCCACCCATGACCAATTTGATTATAACGGGCATTAACAAATGACTGGACTAAACTGGGATCACTCCAGACAGCTTCCTCCGATATCTCGGTCAAGGGTTCTTTATCCAATAAGTCGTCTTCGGAACATGAACCGAAGAAAAAAATCAGCAAACCCAGCAACGGAATATATTCAAAACATTTTTTCATAATTAGCCAGTTAAAAAGTTAAGTTCAAACCAAAATTAAATACCCTCGACTGTGGGGTGCTCCAGGCGGCAAAGCCTTGTGACCCTTCTGTCGTTTCGGGGTCAATATCTTCCAAACCTGTGATTGTTAACAGGTTATATGCACTGGCATAGAGCCTTATTGTACTGAATGGCATCCGTTGCAAAACACGTGATGGTAAAGTATAGGATAGTTCAATATTTTTTAACCGCAGGTAAGCTGCATCTTTTATCCAAAAGGTATTCTTCTGTGCAGTAGATGTTACCTCGCGGTCATAAATCCGCGGGTATCTGGAGTTGATATTGTCAGAAGTCCAACGTTTATCAAAGTAATCCTGGGTGAAGTTGCCAATACTTCCCGACTCAAAAAATACATATTGCCAAACATGGTCGGCTCCCTGCCAAAGCATGCTCAAATCCCAGTTTTTATAACTTAATGCCACATTGAGTCCATACACGATTTCCGGTGTAGTTGTTTTATCCGGGCGAATTTTATCATTTCCGTCAATTGATCCGCTTTTGTCAACATCCCTAAAGATCAGGTCTCCCAACGTTGCGTTCCCAAGATGCGGGTATTTATCCAGATCTGCTTGTGTCCTGTATATTCCAATTGCATCGTACACCAGCCAGTCTGCCCCGATCGACTTGCCGGTTTGTTTTTGCCAGTCAAGCGTAGTTGCCGGTTCATCAATGTACGTGATCTCACTTTGGGCATAGGATAAGTTGCCACTTGCCGACAGTCCGAATTTTCCAAATTTCCGGGAATAGCCGAGGATAAATTCAAATCCTTTTGTTTCACATTCCCCAATGTTTTCGGCAGGTAATGATAACCCTGTATATTGAGGAATATACGAAGCGCCGGTTGCCAGGATGTCCTCTCTTTTCGTTTTAAACAAATCGAGATCAAAGCTGAAATGCCCCAGGAATTTACTTTCAAACCCGAAGTTGGTCGTTTTTGAAACTTCCCATCTTACATCAGGGTTTGCCGTTCTGACCCTTTCAATTCCTGTTTGTTGACTTGGATTGTTCCCTCCTAATACGGCATTTGATCCATAAGTGTATGTTGTGAGGTATTGGTATTTGTCTATTTTATCATTACCTCTCTCGCCCCAGGATCCTTTCAGCTTGAAATAATCGATAAATCCCAGTTTTTCTTTCCAGAAACTTTCTTCGGATATACGCCATCCCAGGGAAATTCCGGGGAAGAAACCAAACCGGTTTCCTTTCGGAAAATTTTCAGAACCATCGTAACGCCAGTTAAACTGAGCAAGATATTTCTCCTTAAAGCTGTAATCAACACGCCCGAAATAGTTCATCCGTCCGGTCTCGCTGGCAGTACCATCGTTCAGTTGGGTCTCCGAATCACCAGCGAAAAGTTCGTCCGTACTGGTTGATATAAAGTCTTGTCGTTTCCCATATAGATAATCATAACGACTTTCATATTGTTCGTAGGCTACAAAAGCCGATAAATTATGTACACCGTTAAATGTCTTGTCATAACTCAGTCTGATATTGGCAGTAATGCCGCGGTTCTGGTCCATGTATTCATTCAATGATGCATTACTGGGGCCATACTTTTTTGCATAATACTCGCCGGTATTATTATCCCGGCCATACAGATAGAATGCTTTTTGAAAATGTTTATAGAACTTATCAGAACGGTCAATGTACAAGCCTCCGTCCAACGCAAGCCCTTTTGTAATAAATGACAGATCCCAGTTAAATCCTAAATCTACATTTACATAAGAACGTTTATCTTTTTGATATCCCATTTCCCCATTGGCACAGGTAACCGGGTTAAAATCATCCTGCGGCGCCAGCACAGGCAGTCCATTTTCAGGCCATCTGATACTAACACGGGGATCACCTTTCACCAAATAGCGCCAAATGTCTTCCGAACTGTAGTGTGGAGATTTTCTGTCTTCCTGACGAAGGGATATGTTGACAAATATTTTTAAATATTTCTGGGCCTGGATATCAATATTTGACCGTAAATTATACTGGTTGTAATTACTCGCACTGTGTTTATAATAGTTATCCTGATACTGGTATCCGGTGGATACAAAAAACTTTACGATATCGGTACCGCCTTCAATTGATAAGTTATGCCGTGTTTGCAATGAAAATGTACGTAACGTTTCATCCATCCAGTCAATATCCGGATAATTTGTGGGATCGGAACCATCCCTGAACTTTTGAATCTGCTCTTCGGTGTACATAGGACTTCTGCCGTAAATATCAGTTTCTATTTCATTCAGGGCAATCGCATAATCAGCCGAATTCAGCATATCCGGTGTTATGGTAGGTTGCCGTAACCCGAAGCTTGAGTTAAGCTTAAAAGAAGGTTTTCCTGTTTTTCCCCGTTTGGTAGTCACCAGAATTACACCGTTTGCAGCACGTGAACCGTAAATAGCCGCCGAGGCATCTTTCAAAGATCGGAAGAG
>JBFWIL010000186.1:0-5273 GCA_050256015.1 Mangrovibacterium sp.
TCCGGGACCGGGATTATCAATGGTCGGGCCATGGAGTTTATGGATCATTATGATGAGGAAAACGAATGGTGGATTCCCAAAGCCTGGCGTCCCAAATTATTTATCCTGACCGGTTGTACGGAACTGGTGATTAGGGAGGTTACCATAAAGAAGGCCCCCAGTTGGAGCCTTCATATGCTTGGCTGCGAGCGGGTGTTGGTTGAAAAGGTCAGCATTTACAACAATCCGGATGTGCCCAATTGCGACGGTATCGATCCGGATCACTGCCGGAATGTGGAGATCCGTAACTGTCATATTGTTTGCGGTGACGATGCCATTGTGGTTAAGGCCACCCGCCAGGAGCAGGATTACGGTCCTTCTGCCAACATCTGGGTGCACGACTGTATGCTGGAAACTCAGGATTCGGGTGTAAAGATCGGTACGGAAACCACGCAGGATATTTTTAATGTGGTATTTGAACGCTGTGAAGTTAAAACCAGTTGCAGGGGGCTAACCATCCAGCTGCGTGATGAAGGGAATGTGGAAAACATCATTTTCCGTGATATCCGGTTTAATTCCCGATATCATTCCGATCCCTGGTGGGGACGGGGTGAAGCCATTTCCTTTACGGCTATCCCGCGTAAGCCGGATACTGAGGTCGGAAAGATCCGCAATGTGCTGGTACAACGGGTGAGCGGAACGGCAGAAAACAGCGTGCGGATAAGCGGAACTCCGGAAAGCCGTATTGAACAGGTGCGTTTTGAAGGGGTGCATGTTAGCCTGAACCGGACCACCCGTTATCCCGGACAGTTGTTTGATAACCGTCCGACAACGGCTTATCCCGGCATTGAGGCGCATACCAATCCGGGTATTGCGATCCGTTATGCCGACCAGATAAACCTGAGCGATTGTTCCGTTTCCTGGGGTGACAACCGGCCGCATTATTATACCCATGCACTGGAAGCACACGACGTAACCGGGCTGGTTATGGATGGTTTCCGGGGGAAAGCCGCCCATCCTGGACTCAGGGCCGTGGAGATCCGCTAAAGGGCAGGGGAATTGCGGCCTGTTTTGGCGGCGGAACTGAAGTAAAGTGTGAAATAAAAGAATAAGCAACATGATTAATCTGATCGAAAAAACGTATCTGAACATTCTGACTACCTTTGTTTTTTGTTTGCTTGCTTCGGGTTTGCAAGCTCAGGAACCCAAGGCTACTGATGTAACAATACCTCTGCATCTCATGAACCCGGATTATCCGGTGCCTTACCGAATTCCGGAGACAGAGGAGGTAAAAGCAGTGCTAGACCGCGTATATGGGTATCTGAAAGAAGTGACCCCGGCCGGGATTGTTGACCGGAAAACCGGCGAGGAAATCAGTTCGCTGGACCTGATTACTCCCAATGCCATGCTCCGGCAGGGAGATTTCCGGCTCACCAGCTACGAGTGGGGGGTAACCTATGCCGGGATGTTGCTGGCCGGGGAAGTGACCGGAGATAAGCGCTATACCGATTATACAGGAAACAGGTTGAACTTGCTGGCCGATCTGACGGCTTTCTATCGTGAACATCCGGAGCTGGATGTGGACCGCCGTTCCCCGGTTCATTCTGTACTTCATCCTGCAGCTCTGGATGACGCCGGGGCCATATGTGCCGCCATGATTAAGTCCGAACGCAGGGAACAGGACGGGAGGCTTCGCCCGATGATTGACAATTTCATCGGGTACATCCATACCAAAGAATACCGGCTGGCCGACGGCACCCTGGCCCGCAACCGGCCTCACAGGAATACGCTTTGGCTGGATGATCTCTTTATGAGCGTGCCTGCCCTGGCCCAGATGGGCAAGTTCACCGGAGAAAAAAAATACTATGACGATGCTGTGAAGCAGGTGTTGCAGTTCTCGCGGCGTATGTTCGTACCGGAAAAAGGCTTGTATATGCATGGCTGGGTGGAACACATGCAGATGCATCCACGCTTCCACTGGGGCCGGGCCAACGGCTGGGCCGTGATGACCCTGGTGGAATTGCTGGAGGTGCTGCCCCGGGATCATGAAGGCTTTCTGCCCGTACTGGAACAGTTGCAGGCTCATGTGGCCGGACTGGCGGCTTGTCAGGATGGTACCGGCTTCTGGCACCAGCTGCTGGACCGGCCCGACACCTACCTGGAAACATCGGCTACAGCCATCTATACCTATGCGCTGGCCCGGGCCATCAACCGGGGCTATATTGACAAGTATGCCTATGCTCCGGTGGTTCTGCTGGCCTGGAATGCCGTATCGACCAGGGTGAACGAAAAAGGACAGGTGGAAGGCACCTGCGTGGGAACGGGTATGGCTTTCGATCCTGCCTTTTACTGTTACCGGCCGGTTAATCCTTATGCAGCTCACGGATACGGCCCGGTATTGCTGGCCGGAGCTGAACTGATCAGCCTGCTGAACAACTCCCATGCCAAAATGAACGACAGTGCCGTTATGTTTTATCCGGAGGAAATCAAAAGCGAGGCGCCGATTTTCAGCGTTGACTAATTCTCCCGGAGCCTGTTAAAGGATATCCTGTTGCCAGCTGCGGCCCGTGACAGTTACGGGCTGCAGCTTTTTTCCAACCCTGTAAACACATAGAATGATAAATAAAAAAAACGGCAGCATGATGCTGCTTAGCCTGTTGTTCTGCCTGGTCAGTCCGGCTCAGGAAAACAGAATGTATAAGATTTTTCAGTTCCCGCCCGACCGGATTCCCCGGATTGACGGAAGTGCTGACGACTGGGATATGGTGCCTTCCGGTTATACGGTGGGCATGGACCGGCTTTGGGACGATAGTAAAAAGCATGAACAGGCCGATTCTGCCAATCTGGACGTGCAGGTGACCATAGGCTGGGTCAGGGGGATGAACCGCCTTTATGTGCTATACCAGGCTTATGACGATTACTGGGATTTTTCCCGGCCCGGACTGCATAACGATACCTTCGAACTGATCGTCGATGGTGATCGTTCGGGCGGTCCTTTTATTGATCGGTTTCACTGGGACAAGAACATGTCCCCTATGGAAGCATACCTGTCTTTTCACGGGGTACATGCCCAGAATTACCATATGTTTACCCCGGCCGGGGGAAAGGACTGGGCCCTGGTCTGGGGCAGTCAGCCCTGGATTAAAGAACTTCCCTGGGCCAATGCCGCCTATGGGTATGATTTTCGTCCGGGAGAGTCAGGAAAACTGATACTGGAATGCTGGATCACTCCCTTCGACTATGCCGGGAACGATCCGTCCCGTGCCGTGGAATCGCTTCTTGTGGAAGATAAGGAAGTCGGATTGTGTTGGGCGGTCATCGATTATGACAGTGTTGATAAAGAGGGAAACAACGGCTTCTGGAATCTTTCACCCGAACATACCATGTATGGCAACGCCTCCTTTGCTCTGCCATTCCGTCTGATGCCCCTGGAGAAGCAGTTTCGCAATCCTGTTGAAGCCCGTTGGGATTTTCAGGTGGTCGACATGAACAGGCGCCTGGTGGTTTTCACCGATCGTTCGGTAGGAAAGATTGACTCCTGGAAATGGGATTTTGGTGATGGCTGCGGCTCCATTGAGCAGCATCCGGTGCATGCTTATGCACAGCCGGGGAAATACACCGTTGTGTTGTGGGTGGAAGGGCCGGAAGGCGGGTCGCGCTTTTCCCGTGTCTGGGATGTGGCGGTAAAATAGACATCTGAGTACCGGCCGGCTGGTTTTGTTGCTGCTAAATTATTTCGTATTGATTTACGGACAGTCTTTTGTATTTTTATTGCAAATAAACAGATTTGTCCGTATGTTGTCTGATCCGATTGATTGCAGCAATTTTTTCTTTCAAAGGTTTAGAAGTGGTGATCAACTGGCTTTTGAACAGATTTTTAAAGCGCACTATAACCGGATTGTGGGTTTTTGCAAGCAATTTATTGGCGATCATGACAAATCACAGAGTCTGGCGCAGGAAGCTTTTATTAATCTTTGGATAAACAGGGCAAAAATTGAACGGATGAACGGGATCCGGTCTTTCCTTTATACTTATGCAAAGTCTGGTTGTCTGAATTACATCAGGCACAATATGGTCGTTCAAAAATATACGGACCGTTATTTGCACGACAAGGAAAACCAGATTAACCGGGAGGTATTGGAATCATTCGATTTCTATTCTTTTGAGTTTGTTGAACTGGAAACTTTGATCCGGCATGTTGTGGAAAAATTGCCTGATCGATGCCGCCAAACCTTTATTCTGAGTCGTTTTGAGGGAAAGTCCAATAAGGAAATTGCACTGGTACTTGGAATATCTGTAAAAACAGTGGAGGCTGCTTTAACCAGATCTTTTAAGATCCTAAAAAACAAATTGTCTGATTATTTTCCTGCGATTCTTGTCTCGTTTCTTTTTACTTATCTGTGATAATTTGATTTTATATATAGGGATCCGGATTACTTGCGTGTACATAAAGTGTAGAATGCAATTAAGATGGATGATAAACTGATTCAACGCTATTTTTCAGGAGAAGCTTCAGAAGCTGAAGTCAGAAATATTTTTCAATGGATTGATACCGATATTCACAACCGGAAGGAATTTCTTCGTCATAAAAAGTTATGGGTCTTAACAGTTTCTGCTCCCGGGAATTCAAAAAAGGCATGGAATAGCGTTTTTTTGAGGACTCATGGTTCAGGGAGAAACAGCGATCGTAGTATTTCCAGGGGCCGGAAATGGTTCCGCTATGCTGCTGTTTCGATTCTGTTTTTCAGTTTGGGAATAATGGTTCATTATCTTAATTTCAGTCGCCAGCCGGATGATTCAGGGCAGTCGGAGATGATGATTGAAGTTCCTGCCGGACAAATGGCAAACCTTGTTTTGTGCGACGGTACCCGTGTGATGCTGAATTCCGGAAGTACACTGGTTTATCCCGTGAATTTTGATTCCGGCGAACGGATTGTCAAACTGGACGGAGAAGCCTTTTTCGATGTTCAAAGCGATCGTGAACATCCTTTTGTCGTAAAAACATACAGGCTTAACTTTAAGGTGTACGGCACATCTTTTAATATTCAGGCTTATTCGACTGATCGGGAAATTAATACAACCCTGATTGAGGGAAGCCTTGGGGTGGTTAACCCGGAGGGGGACGAACTGACCAAAATAAGTCCGGGAGAGCATGTGAAGTACCTGACTGATACCGGGAATATACAGATCAGTACTGCCGATACCGATTTGTATACGTCCTGGAGGGACGGGATCATTACCTTTAAAAATGAGCGTTTGAAAAACATTGCCCGGAAAATAGAACGCTGGTACAA
>JBFWIL010000187.1:0-5268 GCA_050256015.1 Mangrovibacterium sp.
TCGGTTTCAAAAGGCAAAATGGTAAACATCTCATCAACCCAGGCACGGATCTGTTTGATCCGGCGGGTCTTCCAGGCCCATATTTTGGGAGAAATATAATAGTACACGCGGATACCGTGCTTTTTGGCAAATTGGGCCATACGGAGGTTAAAACCGGGATAATCGACCAGGATGAGAACATCGGGCCGGAAGCGGATCAGATCTTCCCGGCAGACCAGCAGGTTTTCCCGGATGCTTCGAAGATTCAGCAGAACCGGAATAAAACCCATAAAAGCCATCTCCCGGTAATGTTTTACCAGCTGCATCCCCGCCTGTTCCATCAGTTCCCCCCCAAATCCCCGGACGCAGGCCCGGGGGTCAAGACCTCTCAGCGCACTGATCAGTCCGGAGGCATGCAGATCGCCGGAAGCTTCACCGGCTACGAAATAATAACGCATATCAGAATTCCCAGCTTTTCATTTGACGGAGCGTTTCCCTGCAGGTCATGTCTACACTCACCGGAACCACAGCTACCTTTCCGTTTTCCAGGGCATATACATCCGTTCCCTCAACATCAGGCTCAAAGTTGCGGAAAGAACCGGCCAGCCAGTAATAATCGCGCTGACGGGGGTCGGTACGCCGTTCCACTTCCTCCACCCACTTGCCGGCAGACTGCCGGCAAATTTCCATTCCTTTCACCTCTCCCTTCGGAATATTAACATTCAGGCAGGTAAAAACGGGCAATCCTTTTTCTGCCACCTTCTGAAAGATCCTGGCCACCCATAGCTTGGCCCGGCTGAAGTCGGCTTCCGGATCCGCGTCGCAGAGTGAAAAGCCCATTGAAGGAATACCGTGCAGGCACCCTTCCATGGCTGCCCCCATGGTTCCCGAATACACCACACTGACCGAGGAATTAGACCCGTGATTAATGCCCGAAACCACAAAATCAGGATGCCGGCCCAGCAGGTGGTTAAAAGCCACCTTGACACAATCCACCGGCGTCCCGCTGCACAGATAACGAAGACAACCGGATTCGTCATCAACTTTTCTCACGCGCAGGGGCTTGTCTACCGTGATGGCATTGGACATACCCGACATGGCCTGTTCGGATGCAATTACAACCACATCTCCGAAAAGACACATCACATCGGTCAGCTCTTTCAGTCCTTTTGCATAAAATCCGTCGTCATTTGTAATCAGGATCAGCGGGCGGTCTTCCATAATATATCACATTTATCCGGCCACAAAGATAAGTCAAAGCCAGCGGATAACCTCCCGTTTTCCCGGAATCCTGTCAGCCTTTTGGCGTTAATACCAGCTCCACCTGCTCCATGCCGGCCTCTATCGCCTTCAGGTTCATGGGAATCAGCCGGTGATGCCGTTCGGGAAGCGATTTCTCCAGTCCCTTTCGAATACTTTCTGTCTGAACAACAGGCCTGGCCTTCAAATACGCACCCAGTACCACCATATTAAAAGTCTTTACATTACCCATATCAGCCGCTATCTTTGTCCCCTCAATCCTGTATACAGTAATATCAGTCCGGGAAGGCGGATGCACAATGCCGTTGGGATCATAGAGCAGTATACCTCCCGGCTTCACCGTTTTCTCGAATTTGTCCATCGATTGCTGGTTAAGGATAATAGCCGCATCAAACTCATGCAACACCGGCGAGCTAACCCGGTTATCACTCAGTATCACGGTAACATTGGCTGTTCCGCCACGCATCTCAGGACCGTAAGAAGGGAACCAGCTTACCTCCTGTCCCTGCATCACCCCGGAATAAGCCAGGATTTTTCCCATGGAAAGAACTCCCTGTCCGCCAAATCCGGCTATTATTATTTCTTCTGTCATCGTCTTCAGCTTTATTGTTTCACAGCATATTTCCCGGGAGCATCCTTTTCAGCATCTTTCAGGTCTCCGGGCGGATAAAAGGGAAACATGTTCTCCTCCATCCACCGGTTAGCTTCAACAGGTGTACAACGCCATCCGGAATTACAGGTTGAAACCACTTCCACGAACGAGGTTCCTTTTTTATCCATTACATTCTGAAAAGCCTTTTTAATGGCTTTCCTGCATTTTCGCACGGTTGCCGGCGTATGAACCGACTGGCGGGTGACATAGGATGTCCCCGGTAGCCTGGCAATCAGCTCGGTGATCTTCAGCGGATAACCGTTTCTTTCCACATCCCTGCCGCCCGGGCTGGTAGTGGTCACCTGCCCGAGCAGTGTCGTGGGAGCCATTTGTCCGCCGGTCATCCCGTAAATGGCATTATTGATGAAGATGACCACCATATTTTCGCCCCGGTTACAGGCATGCATAATTTCAGAAGCTCCGATGGATGCCAGGTCACCGTCTCCCTGATAGGTAAAGACAAGCTTATCCGGATTAACCCGGGAAATACCGGTTGCAATAGCCGGAGCCCGGCCGTGAGCCGCCTCCTGCCAGTCCACATCAATGTAATTGTACGCAAACACCCCGCACCCTACAGGAGAAACCCCGATTGTACGGTCTGTGATCCCCAGGTCTTCAATCACTTCAGCCAGCAGACGGTGCACCACACCGTGGCTGCAACCCGGACAGTAATGCATGGTGTTTCCAAGCAGCAGCGATGGTTTTTCATAGACCCGGTTTTCCGGTTGAATAATTTCCTTGATATCCATGAACTATCCTCCAATCAGTTTATTTTCCAAAGCTTCCACCACCTCTCCAGGGGTGGGAATGATTCCTCCCATTCGTCCGTAATGTTCTACAGGAACCGGCCTGCCGGTACTGAATACGGCCAGTTTTACATCTTCAATCATCTGACCGGCATTCATCTCCACGGTCAGGAATCCTTTCACCCTCCCGGCCAGTTCGGCCACCGGTTTCTCCGGAAAAGGAAAGAGGGTCACCGGCCGGAGCAGTCCCACCTTCAGACCCTTTGCCCGCCCCAGTTCCACGGTTTTCTGACAAATCCGTGCCGAAGATCCGAAAGCCACCAGAATATAATCGGCATCCTCACACTGTTGCATTTCATAGCGTACTTCCTCCTGCTCCATGCGATGGTATTTCTCCTGAAAACGGAAATTATTCTCTTCCATACGCTCCGGGTTCAGTTCCAGGGATGTGATGATGTTCCTCCCGCGTCCGTCCTTCTTTCCCCGGGAGGCCCAGCTTCCGTATCTGACTTCCACCTCTGTCTCGTTAAGCCTGGGAAAGAATTCGCCCAGTTCAACCTTTTCCATCATTTGTCCAATGACCCCGTCGGTCAGTATCATGGCCGGATTCCGGTATTTAAAAGCCAGCTCAAAAGCCAGCCCGACAAAATCATACATTTCCTGTACAGAGGCCGGTGCCAGTACGATCAGGCGGTAATCGCCGTGACCTCCTCCCTTGGTCGACTGAAAATAATCGGCCTGGGAAGGCTGTATGGTTCCCAGACCGGGTCCTCCCCGCTGTACGTTCACGATCAGACAGGGCAGTTCGGCACCGGCGATATAGGATATTCCCTCGGCCATCAGACTGATTCCCGGACTGGAAGACGAGGTCATGACCCGTTTTCCGGTTCCGGCAGCCCCGTACAGCATATTGATGGCGGCCACCTCGCTTTCGGCCTGCAACACCACCATGCCTGTTTCCTTCCAGGGCTCCCGGGCCATCAGGGTTTCCATTACCTCCGACTGGGGTGTGATCGGGTAACCAAAATATCCGTCGCAGCCGCAGCGGATAGCTGCTTCGGCGATGACCTCGTTCCCTTTCATTAATCTTAATTCTCCCATCTCTTTTTACTTATTTTGTTCTGATTCCGAAACATTCACTTCCTGACGCGGTATACCGTGATGCAGGTATCGGGACACACCACCGCACAGTTGGAACAGCCAATGCAAAGCTCCGGCTTTTCCATAAAAGAATAATGATACCCCCGGCTGTTCACCTGTTTGTTCTGCCCCAGTACCTGTTGCGGGCATGCCTCCACGCAAAGGCCGCAGCCCTTACATTCTTCCGTATCTACCACTACTGCTCCGATTACTTTTGCCATGGTTTTCTCGTATAAAATAGGTAATCAATATTGTTTTCCTTGTTTGTTTTTCCCTTCCGGCGCCAGCCCCGGACAGGCACAAAACTACCCCAATCCCCCAGGTCTGCCCGCAACAAATGTTGCGAAATCAAATGCTGTTCAGGATGCGGGTAAAAATGTTCCGGTGTATCCCCAGATAAGAGGCCACATGCTGCCGCTGAACCCGAGAAACGATTTCACTGTGCTCCCGCATAAAATTCCGAACCCGCTGGGAAGCGGAAAGCGATTGCAGGGAATGTACCCGTTTCAGGGCCATGATATAACTCTCCTCTGCCATGATCCGGGCCATCCGTTCAAATTCCGGATTATCAAGCAGCTGTTCATATTCTTCCCGCTCAATGCAGATCAGTTCCGAATCTTCATAAGCCCGGATTGATTCGGGCGACTTCCTCCCGGAAACAAAGGTCTCGTGACTGCTAACAATGCTGTTGTCAGGCGTATAATAAAAACGGGAAATCCATTCCTTACCGTTCTCGGCAAGATAGGTAGCCACCATCAATCCGTTAAGCAACAAGCCCATTCGCCGGTTCTGCTCCCCATATTCCACAAAATGTTTTCCCTTCTGCAAAAGGATGGGATCTCTTCCGGAAAAAAGCTCCCTGAGCTGGTTAAGCGTCTGCCGGTATCCCGAAATCAACTTGTTTTCATACATGATCTCCTTTTATGCTATTTCCCAAAGTCGGCATGAAAATGCCTGAGTTTTTTCTCCAGATCGCCGAACTGAGTCCGGCTCACATGAGAAACACAGGCCCGCAGTCCCTCCCGGGTGCTGCCAGTATTTTTCAGGGTAATGGCGCTGATCCCGTAATCGATCAGATGCCGTAACAGTTCACCTCCCTTCATGCCCGGATAGGCAACGGTAAAATAAAAGCCGTCTCCCACAGGCTCCTCACCGTCCTTCTCATAAACAATATAAAAGCCGTTGTCCAAAAAAAGTTTTTTCATCACGGCCGCTTTTTCCCCGTATTCCCGTATGTCTTTAACAAAATTAAATTTCCCGTCACTGGCAGCCTTCAGCATGGCAGCCAGGGCATATTGTCCGGAATGACTGGTCCCCGAAGAAATGGCATACAACACTTTAAAAACTATGGCATGGCCAAAGGTGCTGCTTTGAAATCGTTTTTTCAGCTGTTCATACTCCCGGTTGAAAAGTGCATCCGAAATCACCATGACGGCAATCCGCTGTCCGGCATAGGAAAAAATTTTTGAACCGGAAATAAACAGCACATAA
>JBFWIL010000188.1:0-5165 GCA_050256015.1 Mangrovibacterium sp.
GCTGGAGACTGCGGCATTTGACTGAACGGCAGTTGCAAAACATTTTTCACATGATTAAGAAGATTTGAGTACAATGTCAGCGATGAAATCAAAACTGGATCCGTTGATCCAAAGCGTGTTTGTTGGAAAAAAAATTTACTGGTTAAGCCTGTTGGTGGGATTGATGAGCGGAACTGCCGCGTTGGTTCTGAAAAATCTGATTCATTTTACTGCAGATATCCTGGTGGGAAACCTGCAGATAACCCGGGAGAGTTATCTGTTTTTTGCCTTTCCGGTTGTGGGAATCCTGATTACCGTTTTCCTGATCCGGTACTTTATTAAAGATGATCTGGGACATGGAGTTTCGAAGGCTTTGGAAGCCATTAGTTTACGAAAGGGGATGCTGAAGGCGCATCATATGTTTTCCAGTATGATCACCAGTAGCGTGACCATTGGCTTTGGCGGATCGGTGGGAGCCGAAGCTCCGGTGGTGCTAACGGGCTCGGCTATCGGTTCCAACCTGGCCCGTTTTTTTCATCTTAATTACAGGGAAACCATGCTTCTGCTGGGCTGCGGGGCTACAGGAGCCATTGCTGGTATTTTTAAAGCGCCCATAGCCGGGGTAATGTTCACCCTGGAGGTGCTTATGCTTGACATGACCATGGCTTTCATGCTGCCCCTTATGATCTCGGCTATTTCCGCTGCCGTGCTGGCATATTATTTTATGGGAAATGCCGAGCTTTTTACTTTTCACCTGAACAGTACCTTCAATGCAGCCAATATTCCTTTTTACATTGCCCTGGGGGTTTTTTGCGGGTTAATATCCCTCTATTTCATGCGGGGGAGCATGGCTCTGGAAGTGCGTTTCCGCCGGATCCGCAGACAATTTGTGCGGATTGGCATCGGGGGAATGGCACTGGGCCTGTTTATCTTTATTTTTCCCCCGCTATGGGGAGAAGGATACAGTTCGATAGATAAGGTCTTTAACGGGATGGGATCTACGCTGTTGAACAATTCCCTGTTTTTTCATATGAAAGACAACCCCTGGTTTTTTATTGCTTTCCTCTTTCTGCTGATTGTCTTTAAGGTGATTGCCATGACAGCTACCACGGCATCAGGCGGTGTGGGCGGTGTGTTTGCCCCTTCTCTTTTTGTCGGGGCTATTGGAGGGTACCTGCTGGCTTATTTCTCCAACCACGTGCTTGGAGCCAGCCTGCCTATGGAAAATTTTGCCCTGGCCGGTATGGGAGCCATGCTGGCAGGTGTGATGCATGCCCCGCTGCTGGGCATCTTTCTTACTGCAGAAATTACAGGGGGGTATCAGTTGTTCTTCCCGCTTATCATTTCGGCTATCGTCTCCTACCTGACTATTGTGCAGTTTGAACCTCATTCCATTTATGCCAAGCGCCTTGCCATGAAAGGAGAGTTGGTTACCCATCATAAGGATAAGGCCGTGCTGCATTTTATGGAGGTCAGGCATTTGATTGAAACCGACTTTGCCATTGTGCCTCCGGATGCCACTCTGGGAGACCTGACCAAAATTATTGCATCTTCCAGGCGAAACCTGTTTCCCGTGGTAGACAAGGACGGTACTCTGCGCGGCATGATTAAAATGGATGACATCCGTGGAATCATATTTAACCATGACCTGTATGATAAGGTTTTTGTCAGGGATATAATGTATATGCCCGAATACTGTATTTCTTCATGGGATTCCATGCATAAGGTGGCGGCCAAATTTGAAAGCAGCGGACGCTTTAACCTGGCGGTAATCGACAACGGGAAATACGTTGGCTTTATATCCCGGGCCAGGGTGTTCTCCGATTACCGGAAAACCATGCGCACCATGTCCAATGAATAAGCCTGCTAACGGAACCTGCCCAGATAAACCGAATAGATGGTAAGAAAGAGCAGGGTAAACAACGTGTTGGTCATGGAAAAGGCATCCGTTCCGATTTGAAAAAGCGGGACCAGAAGCAAGCCCGACTGGGCCCCGGCATACAGGAAATAGCCGGTCTTGCGGCTTCTGCACATGTTGAGTACCCCCAGGAGGGAGAGAGCATAGAGCAGGGCAAACAGGAAAAAATACGGCTGACTTACCTTCTGTACGGCCAGCATGTCGGTCAGCTGCCCGATGAGCCGGAGGCTTTGCCGGTAAAACAGGGCGGCAGCCAGATAGGCCAGCAGGCCCAGACTGCTGCCGGCCAGGCTGAGCATCAGGGCAGCCGATAAAAGCGGAGGTTTTTCCTGAAGATTCATGTTTGGTAATATGCCGGTTTTTGATAGCCGTAAAGATAACAATTTGTAAAAAAACAAAACAAAAGTTTTACCTTTGCGGCAAGTTACAGGCTTATCGCGGAAACATATCATACTTTAATAATCTTACAGGAATGAAACGAGATCAGGAGGTATTTGACATTATTGTAAAAGAACGTCAGCGTCAGCTCAGCGGCATTGAGCTGATTGCTTCGGAAAATTTTGTCAGCGACCAGGTGCTGGAAGCCATGGGGTCGGTGATGACCAACAAGTATGCCGAAGGATATCCCGGACGGCGTTATTACGGAGGCTGCCGGTTTGTCGACATGACAGAACAACTGGCTATTGACCGGGTTTGCAGGCTGTTTGGTGCTGAATATGCCAACGTACAGCCGCACTCCGGGGCCCAGGCCAATGCAGCTGTGCTGAGTGTGGTCCTCAAGCCGGGAGATAAGTTTCTGGGGCTTGATCTTTCGCACGGCGGACATCTTTCGCACGGTTCGTCAGTAAATTCATCCGGAATTCTGTATCATCCGGTTGCTTACCATGTAAGGGAAGAAAGCGGACTGGTTGATTATGATGAAATGGAAGCACTGGCCGGGGAACATCGTCCGAAACTGATTATAGGCGGAGCCTCGGCCTATTCCCGGGAGTGGGATTATCGCAGGATGCGTGAGATTGCCGATTCGGTTGGAGCCCTGCTTATGGTTGACATGGCTCATCCGGCCGGACTGATTGCAGCCGGTCTGCTCGATAATCCGGTAAAATACGCACACATAGTTACGTCTACCACACACAAGACGCTGCGGGGGCCGCGCGGAGGAATCATCCTGATGGGAAAAGACTTTGAAAATACCCTTGGCTACAAAACGCCCCGGGGAGAAACCAGACGGATGTCTGCGGTGCTAGACTCCGCCATTTTTCCCGGTCAGCAGGGAGGTCCTCTGGAACATGTTATTGCGGCCAAGGCTGTTGCTTTCGGAGAGGCACTTGATCCTTCTTACAAGACGTACCAGGCTCAGGTGCAGAAGAATGCCGCTGTTATGGCCGGAGCCTTTGTGGACAAGGGTTACAAGGTGATCTCAGGGGGAACCGACAACCACAGTATGCTTATTGACCTGCGCACCAAATTTCCGCAGCTTACGGGAAAAGAGGCAGAAAATGCCCTGGTGGCGGCCGATATTACTATTAACAAAAATATGGTTCCCTTCGACAGCCGTTCGCCCTTTACCACTTCGGGACTCCGGGTAGGGACTCCGGCTGTTACCACGCGCGGACTTAAGGAAGACCAGATGCCCCTTATTGTGGAGCTGATCGATGAAGTGCTGGGCAAGCCGGACAACGGGCAGGTCATTGTTCGGGTGAAAGGCCGGGTCAATGCTTTGATGGGTAAACTGCCTCTCTTTGCATGGTAACAATGAAAGAATTCTGGCATTTTCCCGGTAATTTGATTTCGGATCTTTTTCCTGATTAAGCCTTAGGTCAGTAAGCCTGATTGTTGTTTGCATCCTCTTTTTTGCCGGAACCGGTCCGGGGATCCAGCTTATCCAGGAAGATACGGGCAATCTCCCGGGCCGGGAGCTGGGCATTGTCATCCTCCAGGTTGGAACAGATGCTGACTACCAGCTTTTGTTCGGGGTAAACCAGCACCTTGGAACTGCCTCCCACGGTGGTGCCGATCTGGGCATAAAGAGGCCGGTTTTCACGGTCGCGGAGTACCCACCAGCCAAAACCCAGGTTGGTTTGATAACCATGAGACAGCTGGTGCGGCTTAAAAAACAAATCCCTGATGTCTGCCGTAAAAACAGTACTGTCCATAGCGGCCCTTGCAGCTTTGTTAAGGTCGTCTGCTGTAGATAAGAATCCGTGGGCGGGAGCACAGAAACTTAAGTCCACAGTCGGAGCATTGGTCAGCTGGGCAATATAATTGAGACAGTAGCACTGAGACCGGTTTTCGACCAGGTAATACGGATTGTCTGCCTGGGTTTCAGTAAGTTTCAGAGTATCCAGAACCATTTCCTTCATCAGCGCCGGAAATCTTTTCCGGCTTATCTCTTCGGCCAGAATACCCAGCAGGCTGTATCCGTAATCAGACACTGCATAATAATCATCCGGCCGGAACAACAGGGAATCCCCGGCATGGGCATGCACATAATCTTTCAGCGACTTGTATTTTTTACTTTTGGAATAGAGTTCACCGGGGTTGTCTTCCGGGAGCCCGGCGGTGTGGACACCCAGCTGATACAGGGTAAAGTCCCATTGTTTGCCCGGGTATTCGGGGACGTACTGATAAAAGGAATCGCCCATGCTGAGTTTGCCTTCCTGCTGGAGCCTGGCCATCAGCATGGCTGTAAGCATACGCGATGTGCTGCCAATACGGAACCTGGTAGCTGGAGTAACGGGAACCCTGAGTTCCTTGTTGGCGTATCCCATACCCTGTGACCATACTGTTTCCCCGTCTATGGATACCGATACGGATACTCCGGGAACATTTGAGCTTATAAAATACAGCCTGACCGCATCCCTGCCTTTGCGGATCTCTTTCCTGAATTCCCGTTTTGTAACGGTGCGCGGATTAATTTTGCCGGATCTGCACGAGTATATGCCCGGCAGGATCAGCATAAGAAAAAAGCAGGCCCTGAGCAGTCTGCCGGAACATACCAGTTGTTTATGCTTCATTTGTATTTATTTTGGTTTCCTTTTAAACATTGGCTTTGCCGTTTGCAGTCCGCAATTTAATAAAAGCCTTTTGATGCATGCTTTTCTGTGCAAAAAAAAAGTAAGTTTGTCTGCGGATGATAAAACTGGTTCAACCATGGGTATTAAAATTAAGCCGCTTAACTCGGTCCTGATCAAGCCGGCCGGGCCAGACTGCAACATGAACTGCAGCTACTGTTTTTATCAGAATAAAACTTCATTGTTCCGGCAGT
>JBFWIL010000189.1:0-5148 GCA_050256015.1 Mangrovibacterium sp.
GTCATTTGGAAGCGCGTTATCTAAGCTCTGAATCGGTTCCTAAGAAAGGAGAGCAGGTGATTTTGAGAAGGAATTCCAATCTGAGCACGGGGGGAGACAGCATTGATGTGACCGATGAGTTACCTGCCTGTTACGGGGAAGTGGCTGTCAGAGCCGCCCGGGCCGCAGGACTGAGAATTGCGGGAGTAGATCTCATTATCCGGGATCCGGGAACGGATCCCGGCCCGGATAATTATATTGTGGTGGAGCTGAATGCTCCGGCCATGTTGTCGATGCACGATTTTCCCTACATGGGAAAAAACAGGCATGTAGAACGCTTTGTGCTGGATGCCATCCTGAATTCTAAATAATGCATGCATGTCGGAAAATCAAAAAGATAAAGAAATTGTTTCCCGGGAACAGCTGGTGGACTATTTTGAGCAGGGATGCAAACCCCCTGATATATGGGGCATTGGAACCGAACATGAAAAATTTCTTTACCGGGCCGCTGATATGAAACGACTCGGTTACGATACGGAACCCGGTATCCTGGGCATCCTTAAGCATATGCGTAAAAACCGCTGGCAAGCCGTTTGGGAGTCAGGTAAGCTGATAGGCCTGAGCAGGAGGGGAGCGTCCATCTCGTTGGAGCCAGGGGGACAGTTTGAACTCTCGGGGCGGAATTTCCGGACCGTGCACGATACGTTTCGGGAAACGCTCGGTCATTTTGAAGAGCTGAAAAAAATCTGTTCGCATTTCGGGGTGTTCAGCCTGCCGCTGGGGTTTGATCCTGTCGGACGGAAAGAGGAGATGCCGTGGATGCCCAAGCGTCGTTATGCGCTGATGCGGACTTATATGCCTTTGAAAGGGGCATTCGGACTGGATATGATGACCCGGACGGCTACCATTCAGGTAAATCTGGATTATGGCAGTGAGTCTGATATGGTTCGGAAAATGCGGGTAGCCCAGGGATTGCAACCGGTCGTTACGGCTCTTTTTGCCAATTCTCCTTTCTCGGAGGGAAAACCCAACGGTTACCTGAGCTACCGGGCCCGGGTGTGGGAGGATACTGATCCAGAGCGCTGCGGGTTCCTGCCTTTTGTGTTTGAACCGGACTTCGGTTTTGAACGGTGGACCGATTACCTGCTGGATGTTCCCATGTATTTTATTTTGCGCGATGGCCGTTACCTGCCTGCCGGCAATATGAGCTTCCGCGAGTTTATGAAGGGTAAACATGCCCTGAAACCGATTCTGGGCGACTGGGAAACCCATGTATCGACCGTCTTCCCGGATGTGCGGCTGAAACGCTTTCTGGAGATGCGGGGGGCTGATGGCAGTTGCGTGCATCACATTGCAGCCCTGGCAGCCCTGTGGGTGGGACTGCTGTACGATGAGGAGAGCCTGGCGCAGGCTCTGGAACTTGTCAGGGGGTGGACGGTGGAGGACCTGCTGAATGTCCGGGCCCGTGTGCCGAGGGCGGGCCTGCAGACCCGGGCCGGAAACATTAACCTGCTGGAAACAGCTCGCCGGGTTATCCGGCTGGCAGATGACGGGCTGACCCGCAGGGCCGGTGAACTGGGAATTGAGAGTGAGGGCTGTTACCTGGAGCCGTTATGCATCATTGCGGAAACCGGTCAGACCCAGGCAGAAAAGCTTCTGCAGGATTATAAGGAAAGATGGAAGGGCGATCTGTTCGGGCTGTTGCGAAGCAGACCCGGGCCTGCAGACCCCTGTCCTTTCCGTGAATCGAATAATTGCTAGCATGTTGTCGCGATTCCGTTTTCTTTTTGCCTATATGCACCGGTATCGATGGTGGTATACCGGGGGAATCCTTTTTCTCTGGCTAACCATCTGGGTTTCGGTGACCATTCCGGGGCACATTCAGCAGGGCATCGATCTTATCGGGCAGGGGCAGGAAGGGTTGAGGCGTGCCTTTGGGGAACAGGTGCTGACCATCCTCGTGCTGGCCTTGTTGCTGATCCTGTTCCGGACGCTCTCCCGGGTGTTGGTCTTTATTCCCGGAAGGCTTATCGAAAAAAGGCTGAAGGGCGATATGTTCCGGAAACTCAGTTCTTTTGGCAAAGATTATTATGAACAGAATGCAACCGGGAACATCATTTCCCGGATCAACAATGATATTGGCGGGGTCCGCATGATTACGGGCTTCGGAGTACTGCAGACAGGGAATATTCTGCTGGCCCTTTCGCTTACACCGTATAAGATGTGGGTGCTTTCACCTGCCCTGACCCTCTGGTGTGTGCTGCCCATGGTGCTTATCTTTGCAGTGGTGCGGGTGGGACTGGTCATCATGGTGAAGAACACCCGGAGACGGATGGATTGTCTGCAGCGGCTTTCGGGCCTGACGATTTCCTTTCTTTCGGGCAACAGTATCATCAAAAGCTACAATATGCACCAATGGGCGGAAGACCGGCTTCAGGAGGAGAATGTCTCTTTGTTCGGCTATACCCTTAAAATAGCCTGGATTCGTTCGTTTATTCTGCCTCTGCTGACTAATCTGGAGCAGGTGCTGAAAATAGTGGTTCTGTTTGTAGGGGGCATGTATGTGATTAACGGTGAGTTTACCATTGGCGAGCTGACCGGTTACCTGGCTTACACGGCCTTGCTGGCCCAGCCTATTATGGGGCTTGGCTGGCTGCTTACCGTTTTGCAGCAGGGCTTCGTGGGCATCGATAGTCTGCAGTCTATTAGCGGTAGAGAGGGAGTCGATGATCAGCGTGAGCCGCTTCCGCCCGGGCAGCAGGAAACACTGTTCAGCGAAGGGATTTGTCTGGATAAACTCAGCTACACGTATCCGGATGCCGAAACCCCCGTGCTTAAGGCTATCTCTTTTGCTATCCGGCCGGGTCAGGTGGTGGGGATCACAGGTCCGGTGGGTTCGGGGAAAAGCACGCTGGTGAACTGCCTGAACGGATACCTCAGACCGGATGCGGGACAGTTGTTTTTTGGGCGGAGGGATGCTGCAGAAATACGGGCCGGCGATATCCGGGCTGCTGTCCGGACGGTGAGTCAGGAGGTTTTCCTTTTTTCCGATACCATTGAAAACAACGTCGCGTTTGGTTCGTCTGCTTCCTATGAACGAAACAGTCTGAAAGAGGTCCTTTATAAAAGTGCCTTTGCCGACGATCTGACCCGGCTGCCTGCCGGGGAGAAGACGCTGGTCGGGGAAAAGGGGATTATGCTTAGCGGTGGACAGAAACAGCGGATAAGTCTGGCGCGTGCTCTTTACACGCCCTGTGAACTGCTTGTTCTTGATGATGTCTTTTCGGCGGTGGATACCGATACCGAGCGGTTCCTGATCAGTCATATTTTTGACCGGAATCCGGCTCAAAGCCTGCTAGTGGTGTCTAACCGGATCAGCGTTCTGGAAAAGACGGATTTTACCCTTGTACTGGAGGGAGGGCGTGTAACGGCTGCAGGAACCCATCAGGAACTGTTGAAAACATCTGCTTTTTACCGGGAGACGCTCTTCTTGCAACAAAACCGGCAGAGAAAACGGGATAAGAAGAAGGGGGGGCGGGTATGAAAATCCGGATGAAAGGGAAAGACTTTGCGCTTATCCGCCGTTTTGCCCGTTATTTGAATCCGCATAAGAAATGGCTTTATATCAGCTTGTCTTCCATACCGGTGACCACCGGGGCCGGTATTGCTTTTTTGTGGCTGGTGGAGCACCTGATTGATAAGCAGATTACTTCAGGAAATGTGGACGGACTGAAGACAGACGCCCTGCTACTGGTACTGGTGCTTGCCGTAAACCTGCTGTTCGACGGGCTGTACAGCTATGCTTTTGCCCGGGCCGGAGGGCGGGCCATTGTGGATATGCGGAAAGAGCTTTTCGGCCGGACCATCCGTTTTCCGCTGTCTTATTTTGACAAACATCCGATCGGGGTGACGCTTTCGCGGCTCACCAGCGACATGGAATCGGTTTCCGAATCTTTTGGCGCGGGGATCCTCGGGTTGCTGTCGGACAGCATCCGGACCCTGGCGTTGCTGGGGTACCTGTTTTTTCTGAACTGGCGACTGAGCCTAGTGTTGATGCTGGTGGTCCCGCTGATCGTGCTGGTAATACGGTTCCTGAGACTCAAGATCCGCCAGGCCTACAACGATTCGCGCAGCAGCCTGGCCCGTTCGGCAGCTTACCTGCAGGAAGCCTTGAGCGGGATGAAGACCATTCAGCTGTATGCTGCCGAGGAAGAGGCTTTCCGAAAGTATGACGGACTGAACCGGCAATACTGCAATGCCCAGAACCATTCGAATGTCTATGATTCCGCTCTCTTTTCCATTGTGGAAGGGGTCACTTCCGTAGCTACGGCCCTGGTGCTTTGGTACGGGGCGGTGCAGGTCTGGGATTATGGGTTCACCATAGGAGTGCTGATTGTTTTTGTAACCACCTTGGGCCAGTTGTTTGTGCCGGTTCGTCATTTTGCCCAGCAGATTTCCACCATCCAGCGGGCCCTGTCGGCACTGGAGCATATCAGTGCCCTGGCCGAGCAGGAAACGGAGGAAGAGTTGCAGGCAGACTGCCTGGCTGCCGTTGCCGAAGTGCCGCAGGGAGCTTCCCCCGATTCTTCGCGGCTGCAGGAGATTGAATTTCGGAACGTGTCTTTTCGTTATTCGGACGATGCTCCTGACGTATTGAAAGATGTCAGTTTCAGGCTCAGGAGAGGAGACCGGCTGGCTCTGGTGGGTGCCACCGGATCGGGCAAGTCTACCATTATCCGGCTGCTGACCGGAATGTATACGGGATACAGGGGTTCCATTACCCTTAACGGCCGGGAACTGCGTAAGGTCCCGCTGGAAACTGTCCGTAAAACTATGTCGGTGATGCAGCAGGATATTTTTATGTTTAACGATACGGTAGGATTCAATATCGGACTGGGCAGGGATGGTGTCGGGTTTGAAGAGGTGCGTGAGGCTGCGTCTTTTGTCTTTGCCGGTCATTTTATCAGCCGGCTGCCGGGTGGATACGATTATGAGATTCAGGGCAACGGGGATAATCTGTCGAAGGGACAGACACAGCTGATTTCCTTTGCGCGGGCCATTTGTAGCAGGCGGGAGCTGATTATTCTGGATGAGGCAACCAGTGCGGTAGATTCACTGACCGAACAGTATATACAGCTGGCCATCGAGAATATCTTTGCTTCGCGTACG
>JBFWIL010000190.1:0-5138 GCA_050256015.1 Mangrovibacterium sp.
CGCTCTTCCGATCTGGAATGTCCGCTGGGAGAACCTCTCGCCGGTTTTCTAAGTTGTTGAAAGTAATCAGCCTGTTTTCTGTCTTTTTGCAGAAAACCGGTCTTTTTATACGTAAATAATTTGAAGATGATCAGAAATAGCTTTTGCATTTTTTTTGCAGTCATGCTGGTGTTGTTGGTTCATGTTACCCGTGCTGAACAGGAAGATATCGGCCGGGAGATCCTTTTCCTTTCGGGAACCGATTCCGAACATACGGTGAGCTGGGATTTTTTTTGTACTTCCGGTCGCAAAAGCGGAAACTGGACCACCATCGAGGTTCCTTCTCACTGGGAACAGCAGGGATTTGGCGAATATGATTACGGCCGCGATTACCGGACTTATGGCAAAAAATTCCGTTTTGCCGATGAGACGGGCATATACAAACGCCGTTTTACCGTGCCTGCTAACTGGAAAGGAAAAACCATTCAACTTGTGTTTGAGGGAGTCATGACCGATGCCGAGGTCCGTGTTAACGGACAGTTTGCAGGTCCGGTTCATCAGGGCGGATTTTACCGTTTTTGTTATGACATTACCGGTAAGCTGGTTGTTGAAGGAGAAAACGAACTGGAGGTAACCGTACATAAAATGTCGGCCAACCCTTCGGTGAACCGTGCCGAGCGTTATGCCGATTATTGGGTATTCGGGGGTATCTACCGTCCGGTTTATCTGGAAGCCTATCCGCAGGAACATCTGGAACGGGTCGCTGTTCGTGCCGGGGCAGACGGATGCTTTACCCTGGATGTTTTTCCTGTAAACCTTAAGGGAAAAAGAATTATCCGGGCCGAAATTCTGGATCCTGAAGGAAAAATAGTGCAAACTGCCGAGGTGAAGGCTGTTACCGGCGATTCCCTGGTGTGTTTGAGCGGCAGGCTGGACCAACCCAGGCTGTGGACGGCCGAAACGCCTTATTTGTATTCCGTGCGCCTTAGTTTACTCGACGGACGGAAGACCTGCTTCCGGTTCACCGAAAAGTTCGGTTTCCGGACCATAGAAATCAGGGAGGGCGATGGTATTTATCTGAACGGAATCAAGATCAAGATGAAAGGGATTAACCGTCATGTGTTCTGGCCGGAAAGCGGACGCAGTGTGAATCCGGCCATTGATCTGTCTGATGTGAAGCTGATTAAGGCGATGAACATGAATGCGGTGCGTTGTTCCCATTATCCGCCCGACAAGGCCTTCCTTAATTACTGTGATTCGCTGGGACTTTATGTGCTTGACGAGCTGGCAGGCTGGCAGAATGCCTACGATACGGAGGTGGGCAGCAGGCTCGTGCGCGAAATGGTGATTCGTGATGTGAACCATCCTTCTGTCATTTTCTGGAGTAACGGGAATGAAGGAGGAACCAATAAGGAACTGGATGATGATTTTGCCCGGTATGATCCTTCCTGCCGGCCGGTGATCCATGCCCACCACCGTCCTGGGAACGACTTTAACGGGATTGATTGTAACCATTATGAGAATTATTACAGCTCCAAAAAGATCCTTTCCGAAGGGAAAATATATATGCCTACAGAATTTCTACATGCCCAGGATGATGGCGGTGGCGGAGCCGGACTGGGAGATTTTTGGGAACTGTTCTGGAAGTCGGAGCGTTCGGCCGGAGGTTTTTTGTGGGTGCTGGCTGACGAGGGACTGGTCCGGACCGACAGGGACGGATTTATTGATGTAAACAGGGTGAATGCACCCGACGGAGTGGTGGGACCGCACCGCGAGAAAGAAGGCAGCTATTATGCCATACGCGAGATATTTAGTCCGGTGAAGATCAGCCTGCGAAAATTACCGTCCGGCTTTGACGGGAGCATTCCGCTGGAAAACCGTTTTCATTATACGAATCTGCGGGACTGCCGCTTCAGCTGGGAACTGGTTAATTTTTCCCGGCCCGGTGAACGGCAACCCGGACACCGGGTTATGATGAAAGGAACTGTCCCCGGCCCTGATGTGGCTCCATTGAAACAAGGCGTGCTGAGTATGGAACTGCCATCCGGCTATCGGCAGTATGATGCCCTTTATCTGCGGGCTTTTGATCCTTCGGGAGAAGAAATTTACTGTTGGAGCTGGAAAACCGGTGGTAACCGGCAGCTGTCCGGCAAGCTGGTGTATGAAACACTCGGTCAAAAGGAGCAGGAGGCGATTCGCCGGATGATGGCTTCAGGGGTTGAAGCCGACAACATTTTACCCATTGAAGCAGAAGCGGGCATTGAGCCGACCGGACAATCCGGGGTGGAATGCCTGGAAAAGGACAGTCTGATTACCTTGAAAGCTTCGGGCATAGCAGTCAGCTTCAGCAAAAAAGATGGTACGATCCGCTGGGTGGATAATGCATTCGGACTGCCTCTGCCATTTACCAACGGACCGGTACTTGTGAGCGGCCAGGCCAGACTGGCTTCATTCAACCATCATGGTGACCGGCAGGCTTATGTGCTTCGCATGAACTATACAGGCGATCTGAAACAGGTGGTCTGGACCATGTATGCCAGCGGCTGGCTGAAGATGGAATACAGCTACAGGGTGGAAGGAGAACAACCGTTCACCGGTATCAGTTTTAGTTTTCCCGAGTCGGATGTGATCGGTGCCCGCTGGCTGGGGAGAGGACCGGCCAACGTATGGAAAAACCGCCTGCAGGGTGGCCGGTTGGATGTGTATGAACGGATGTACAACAACAACCTGCCCGGCGACAACAATTGGCAGTATCCGCAGTTTAAGGGGTATTATCGGGATCTGTCGTGGATTCAGTTCAATACGGTTTATGGCAGGTTTACGGTTGTTTCGCGTGAGGATGATCTGTTCGTGCGTTTGTTCCGATTCCATGGAATATCCGGTCCCGTCAATTATCCGGCCCTGCCGGTGGGAGATATATCTTTCCTGGACGGCATTCCCCCGGTGGGAACCAAACTGGCCATGGGCATCAGCAACGATACATGGACGCTGGGCCCTGCAGGAGAACTGAATACCATGGATCAGCCTGTAAACCGGACCTTGTATTTTTATTTTGGGCTGCCGGATAAAAATTAATTTATATAAACAAGTGCTAACCTGAAAGAAGAACGAATGAAGCGTCACCGGTTTTTCTTCCTTCTCCTGTTTGTTGTTTATCTGTTAAAGCCGGCTTTTGCCCAGACACTCCGGCATGAGGCTCAGCGGAAACTACGCTACAGGCCCGAGGGACATGATTTTGTGATTGTTAACGGTTCCCGCCGCTTTAACAGGGCCTTGTACGGATCCAACAGCGGATTTCGTGCCGAGGCCGGAGACCTGCCCGAGTTTGCCCTGTATATGCCGGGCATGGGAGGAACCCTGAAACTGGGTTTGCTGGCCGGAGAACAATCAAAATGGCTGACGGAGGCCGGACAGCTTGAAGCCCGTTACCGGGCGGGAACCATGTGTTACACCATCCTTGATCCGCTTCTTGGGGAGGGAAAACTGGAACTGCAGGTTCTGGCCCTGCACGGTGCCGACGGGATGATCCTGAAGCTAAAGGCAGACGGGCTGCCCGGCGAGACGGAACTGTTCTGGGTTTACGGAGGTGCCACCGGAAAACGGTTTTCCCGGGAAGGAGATCTGGGAGCTGATCCGGAATCGGTGTTCTACCTCAAACCGGAATATTGTGCCGACAATACCTATTTTACCGGAGAGAACGGTTTTACCTTATATTACGGTTCCGGCCGGAGTTTGTCTGATAATGAGCTATATGAGAATCATTACCGGCCAACGCAGGAAGAACTGTCTATGACCCGGCTCAAAGAGAAGAAAAGGATTGTCGGAAGGTTTTTTGCCGGATCGGATGTTCGCATCGGGGATGCTTCCAGACTGAAAAGTCCGTTGCAGGCTGACCGCTCTGAAGACGGAAATGCCCCGGTGGTCATGGGGCGGTGGAAACCCGGGACAGAGGCCGGCTATTTCTTGTTGATGGATCCGGACAGCGGGGAAACTCCTGAAGGGGATGGACTTGCGGAACTTTTCAGGCAGGCGGATCAGGCTTGCCGGGAGTTGGCCGGCCGGCTGAAGATCAATACCCCGGATCCCTATGTTAATGCGGCAGCCTCGGTGCTGACCACCGCTGCCGATGCCATTTGGGACGGACAGTCATATATGCATGGGGCGGTAGCCTGGCGCATGCCCCTGCCGGGCTGGAGAGGAGCTTATGCAGCCGACTGGCTGGGCTGGCACGACCGGGCCAGAACCCACTTTCGGGGGTATTTCCAGGCGCAGTATAACTTTCCCCCCTCCGGTCCCAGCGTTCCAGATACGGCTACCAATCTGGCCCGCCAGAAAGAGGTAACCGGGACAGCCTTGTTCACCGAGGGTTACATCAGCCGCAGACCGGGAAAGCTCAACAACCCCAGTCACTATGATATGAATCTTGTGTTTGTTTCCCAGCTGCTTAAGCATTTTCGCTGGACGGGCGATCTCGGCTTTCTCAGGGAAAGCTGGCCTGTGCTGGAGCGTCATCTGGCCTGGGAAAAACGTAATTTCGATGCCGATGACGACGGACTGTATGATGCCTATTGCTGTATCTGGGCCAGCGATGCCCTGCAGTATAGGGGAGGCGGAGTAACCCATTCTTCGGCATACAACTACCAGGCAAATCTTGCTGCTGCAGAGTTGGCTCCGTTGATTGGACAGGATCCGGAACCCTACCGGGAAGAAGCGGAAAAGATAAGGAAGGCTGTTCATGAAACCCTTTGGATGTCAGGGAAAGGCTGGTATGCCGAATACCGCGATCTGCTGGGGAACCGGCTGCTGCATCCGGCTGCTGCTTTGTGGACAGTTTACCATGCCATTGACGAGGGCCTGGCCGATCCGTTCCGGGCCTGGCAGTCCGTTGAATACGTGAACAGAGAGATCCCCCATATTCCCGTAGAGGCTGAGGAATTGCCGGCCAATACCTATTATACCCTGTCTACTACCAACTGGATGCCTTATACCTGGTCTATTAATAACGTGGCCATGGCCGAAGTGCTTCATACCAGTCTGGCCTGCTGGCAAGCCGGTAAGCAGGAGATGGCCTTTGACCTGCTGAAAAGCAGCCTGCTCGATTACATGTTCCTGGGAAGCAGTCCGGGAAATTTCGGCCAGCTTTCCTATTATGATGCTTT
>JBFWIL010000191.1:0-5118 GCA_050256015.1 Mangrovibacterium sp.
CTTCCCACGTCACCCCAGGCAGAAACCTTCAAACGCTATGGGACCTTTTCAATTAATTATTCTACAGGGGTACCCGACATTTCCATTCCCTTATTTGAGATTAACCATCATGGATATTCCCTTCCCCTCGAGCTGAAATACTATCCGCAACCTTTAAAACAAGGGTACAATTACGATGTGGTCGGTCACGGGTGGAACCTTAGCATTAACAGCTGTATTTCCAGGTCAATAGAACATTGTGCCGACGAAGAAAAGAATTTTATAGTGGAAGAGCCTACCGGCTATTATAAGGATTGCGGTGATTGTTTTAAGGAATTCAATTATGCCCATGATCTTTTTAATGCGATTTTACCCGACGGCTCCTCTTTTGACTTCATCATAGACAACATAAATGGGAGTTTAAATTTACCACGTCAAATGGAAGGTCGGTCAAAATGTCGTGCAATTACACTCCCACTAATATATCCTCTTTCGTTATCACCGATGAAAATGGCGTCAAATATACATTCAGTGAAGGTGATATATATGGACCAGCCGAGTTATACTATAATAACTTTGTCTCCTGGACGTTATCAAGGATAGACCTGCCCTTTTCAAACGAACCGATCTTGTTTTATTACAATAAACTAATTGATAATAAGTATGGAAATGTCGAAAATAATATCCACTTGTGGGATTCTTATTTTCCAGACTCAAGTGATTATATCGCTCCCTCTCCGGTTTTTACTCCCTTTCTCTCCTACCGGATGAAACTTTTAACATCTGTAACGTATAATGGAACCACAATAAATTTTAATTATGCAAATGAGACTTCCCCTTCAGCAAAAAACTATATAAGCAATATTCAGGTAATTGATTCATCCCTGATCAAAAACATTGATCTCTTTATATATACCCAAAATGTGACCAGCTCCGGCGGAACAGTGCCGGTAGCTCTCCTGGGATCATTACAAGTAAAAGGCTCTGAACCCAACGATACGCCATTGATCCATACCTTGCAATATACGTCAATAGCAAACACGTTTAGCGGCACCGATTATTGGGGCTACCTGAATAACGACAGATACTCCGACGGAGTGGGCAATTTCAATCTATACAGCAGCTGGATCGATTCACGCGCAAATTCATATGATGTCATGGGTATCTCCGAGGCAACCAGATTGCCTGGCGACCAATGTCCGCTGGCTAAAATAAAATTGACAAAATACAATGGATTCAACAGGACGCCGGGTTCCACTGTGGGGCATGGCATTTTAACGAAAATAATTTATCCCTACGGAGGTTATACCGAATTTGAATTCGACAATCACGAATTCCTGACATCCACTGATGGAAACGGTGATTATATCTTGAATCCGGTTGATAGGATTCCTGCAATAGCCGGAGGATTCCGGATAGAAAAGATTTCAAGTTTCAGGGAAGACGGAGCACTGGCAGATGTGAAAACCTTCAGGTACGGGCTCACATACGCCGAAGCTTATGCCCAGGGAGGTGGCGATAATTACAACGCGGAGAACTACCCCAACATGCATACCGGACTCGGAGAGGCAACCGTTGACCCCAACATTTTCACTTTCATGAATTTCACGACTTATCAACTGGCTTTCCCTTTTCAAAATCTAATAATTGGAAGAGACGAGGAAAGAAACAGCCTGCTGGTTAACCCATGCGTGGTTGCATCCTACCCTATGTATCAGACGGGATATGTCTGGAGGGCGGATTTCAATGCCGGAAATTTCAGGAAATTATTGAATGGACGCCCCCCGGTATTATACTCGAATGTCACAGTCTATGACGGGATCGTGGATGAATATTCGAACTCTTACCCCAATGGAAAAACAGTCTACAAGTACAACATCCTTGACTCGGGTTATGATATGTTCAATGTTTTCCACGATCAGATATTCTTTGAGGAAATGCACTATTTGGGGAATGTCCTGGTGAATGAATCAAAACAGTTTTTATACGATAAAATTTCGGAGCGGCGTGATTATAAATTCAACGGCCAGGATTTCATAATGGTGAGAAAACAGAATAATAGTTGGCTGTCCAGCCTGAAACCTTTCAATGATTGGCATTTTTTGAATCTCTATCCCGATCCGTATATTCCCAATATCTATACCTACACCGTTGATCTTTTTTCTACCGGATCTTCCTATTTTGGAACCGCCAGACTGGATTATAAAACTGAAATACAGTATCATGTTCCAGGTGACTCTATCCTTGTTCGGGAAAGCTACGGTTATAACAGCAGGGACCAGATCACCTCACAAATAACAAAAAACAGCAACAACAAATATTTAAAAAGAATATGGGAGTATCCGGAAATCAAAACAGGATACACGACTCCCGTGACAATACAGAAACTGGTTGAAAGAAACATGATCTCCTCCATCTTGAAAGACTCCGTTTGTGTAGCCGACAGTTATGAAGGCCTCAGCAACGGGATAGCCGTATCAGGTAGGAAGGTCGACTACAATGAATATACCATTGGAGGAATACCGTATATCTTACCTCAGAAAAGCTACCGGTTGGAACTTTCCGGATCATCCAACAAATACAATCCGGAAAACGAAATATCAAGTTACTCATTCAACGGAAATCCAACCGAAATCATATCAAAGGATGGATTGCATACATCTTATCTCTGGGGATACAGGAACCGATACATGATTGCCCAAATTGAAAATGCGACCTATGATCAGGTAAAGCAAACATTAGGAGTAGACGCGGAGACCCTTTCATCATCCACTGTTCCGGACATGTCCAAAGTTGAGGCTATCAGGACATATTTGCCAAATGCTCATATAATCACGTATACCTACAAGCCTTCGGTAGGCATCACTTCGTCAACCAGTCCGGACGGAATTACAAGCAATTTCATCTATGATCCGTTCGGACGTCTTCAATTTGTCAAAGATGCCGGCAATGATGTCATAAATCAATATTATTACCATCACAAGCACTAAACAAGGAATCATGAGCAAAATCATACATCTTATCAAAATAATTGCCTTTGCCGTTGCATGGCTTGTACAACCGGGAAATTTGCATGGCCAGTGCACTTTGAGTGTTTTCCCGGATAATGTCACTTTCACTTCATTTTCTGAAACGAAGACTGTTGACCTGCAACTGGACTATAACTGCCCCATCTATATCGTGTCGCCTCCCGTTTTAGACGCAACGATTATCGGAAATACTTTATACATCTCCATTCCCGGGCACATAACCATGGTTGAGTTGGCCGATTACATCAATGGCGCGGAGATCATGTTACAAGATGCCAACAGCTATGAATTACTTGGCGCCGTGTATGTTTATTTTGGCATGCTTCCTCCTCCCCTGATACCCGGACAGATAGCATGCAATTTAACAAGCATCATTGCAGGCACTTCTCCCGGAACAATCTTCAATGCGGAAAGCCCTTCAGGCGGAGATGGTGATTATTCCTTCCAGTGGCAATTATCAACCGACGGAGGTTATCAATGGACCAATATCCTGAATGCCGGGTCCGATTTTTACGAATGTCATGTTTTAAACGTCACGACCATGTTCCGGCGCATCGTGACGAGCGGGATACAGACCGACTACAGCAACCACCTGGTTATAAGTGTCAGTCAGGCTCCGCTTGCTGCCGGGCAGATAGCCGGCACCGTCACAAGCGTCGAATACGGAAAATCTCCCGGTATTTTTACAAACGCCGTCTACCCCACCGGCGGAACAGGTACCTATACGTATCAATGGCAGCAATCTACCGATAACGGGGTAAGCTGGAATAACATATCGGGTGCAAATAATTTCGAGTATTCCTGTTATGCCTTAACGAAACCCACCTTGTTCCGGCGTTCGGTATTCAGCGGCATACAAGCTGCCCAATCAAACCAATTGGCCATATCGGTGACTGCGCCCGCAGCACCCGTGTTGTCCCCTCTGGGTGAAAATTACATCCATACAAAAACCATGCTCGACAATACGGGAATCGCTTCTTCAGACAGGACAGATTATTCCGACGGCTTGGGACGACCTGTACAAACGGTCTTACACAAATCATCACCGGGACAGAAAGATATCGTCACCCTGCAGGAGTACGATGAAGCAGGAAGGCCCTCCAACTCCTACATTCCAGTCCCGGTAACTACCGCCACGGGAGAATTTGTTACCCATTCCACGGTGAAAACGGCATCCAATAGCTTTTACGGCGATGCCTATGCCTATGATAAGGCTGTGTATGAACCTTCACCCCTGAACAGGATCACGGACGAGTACGGGCCGGGAGCGGCATGGCATACCGCGCAGAAACGGATTTCGACAAGCCGCTATACAAATAGTTCCACCGGTGAACTTTCCTGCATCCTGTATGCAATTGCATCCGGCACATCCCTGCAGAATAAAGGTTTGTGTGGCCCGGGTGAGTTGTTCGTGACCAAAACTACGGATGAAGACGGGCATATCTCCTACACCTTCGCCGACAAGCTGGGGCAGGTGGTTCTGGAGCGGGTGATGAACGGCAGCGCCATGAACGATACCTATTCCGTGTACGACGATTTCGGCAACCTGCGCTATGTGTTGCCTCCGGCGGCAGCCGATGCGCTTAACACGGTATCCACATGGACAGATGAAAATCAGATATTGAAGGATTATGCCTATATCTATAAATATGATGGACAAAGCCGTTGCATCTTAAAAAAGCTTCCGGGCAATGATCCCATCGAGATGCGTTACGACAGGGCCGACCGGCCCGTTTTCTCACAGGACGGGAACCGGCGGGCAAAAGGCGAATGGAGCTTCTTCTTCTACGATGTGTTCGGACGGCAAACCGTCAGCGGCATCTGGAAGTCGGCATCCCTGCCGGCTCTGGATAACCTGGTGGTAAAAACCGGTTACACGGGGACAGGAACATTGGCCGGCCATACCGTGAATCTTACCCTGCCCCAGGTGGAACTGATGACAGTCAACTATTACGACGATCATGCTTTCACTTCGGGCGTCACCCAGCTCGACTACGTGACCCCTCCCGCAGGATACGGCACACAGTTCAGCAGTGCCAAAGGGCTGTTGACCGGAACCCGCACCTACAGGCTGGACGATCCTTCCAGATACACTGCCTCAGCTCTCTAT
>JBFWIL010000192.1:0-5118 GCA_050256015.1 Mangrovibacterium sp.
CGCCGCTGATGCCCCGGTTCTTAATCCGACGGTTTCGGAAAAGTTCCGCCCAGTTGCCAAAGTCGGTTATGCTGTTGCCCAGGAAAATGATCTCATGTTTATCGTCGGGAAGCTGTTCAAACTGGGTGCGGTTTTGGTTGTAATAGGTGGAAAACCCGTTGTCCTGGGCAAAACTGCCGAGCCAGCCCAGAAGGAAGACAAAGATTAATACGCGTTTCATAATTTATCCGGTTTATTTGGAAGGATAAAGTTAAGGTAATTCTGTAAACTGCTGTAATCTCATCCCGAAAAAGTGAACCGTCATGGATCTGTCCGGAAAATGTAACAGAATTGTAATCCGGCTGTATCTGTTTTTTTATCCGTACGGAATATTTTTCGAAAATAATTCAGCACGGTTGATTTTTTTCCTTTTCTTTACAGGAATAGGCCTTATATCTGCTGTTGTAAGTTTTGTTTACTATAATATCAGAAATATTATTCGTGTTATGATTAAAAAAAAGATGAGTATCATTGTATTGTCTCTGTTGCTGGGACTGGCTTCTGTGTCCGGCCAGGAGAATTATAAAACCATCACCCCGGAAGATTCGGTGAAGGTTTATCGGTCGACCGGATTTTACCCGGTAAAATTTTATGCAGCTGACTTTTCTGCAAAGGAAAAACCCCGGAATATAATCCTGATGATTGGCGACGGTATGGGTATTTCCCATATATATGCCGGGATGACGGCCAACGGCGGGAAGCTGTTCCTTAATAATTTCAGCCGGGTGGGTTTTGCCAACACTTCTTCTGCCAGTAATTATGTTACTGATTCGGCCGCCAGTGGAACGGCGCTGTCGTCGGGAGAAAAGACCTATAACGGAGCCATAGGGGTGGATACGGACACCCTTCGTCTGGAGAATGTTAGGGAAATTGCCGAACACAGGGGTAAAGCTACCGGGGTGGTTTCCACTTCGGCGGTTACCCATGCCACGCCGGCTTCTTTTGTGGCCCACCAGTCCAGCCGGGGCTTTTATGAAGCCATTGCCGCCGATTTTTTGGAAACAGATATCGATGTGTTTATCGGAGGCGGATACAAACATTTTACCGAGCGGAAAGACGGACGGAATCTGGCAGAGGAACTGAAAGCCAAAGGTTATAAGGTGCTTACCGATATGAAAAGCATTGAAAAGGTACGCCGTGGCAAGCTGGCCGGACTGGTTGCACCGGAACATACCGGGAGGCTTGCCGAACGTGGAAACATGCTGCCCGTTGCCACCCGCACCGCCCTGAATGTGCTGGACAACGATCCTGACGGTTTTTTCCTGATGGTGGAAGGCAGTCAGATTGACTGGGGCGGACACCAGAATGATGTGCAGTATATTGTGCAGGAGATGCTCGACTTTGACCGGGCTATTGGGGTGGCCCTGGAGTTTGCAGCCCAAAATAAGGAAACGCTTATTGTGGTGACGGCCGATCATGAGACGGGAGGTTTGTCGGTTCTGGACGGGAATCCGGATGAAGGTTTTGTTAAAGGAAATTTTGGGACCGGGTCGCATACCGGTGTGCTGGTGCCTGTTTTTGCTATCGGTCCGGGGGCGGAACAATTTACCGGATTTATGGATAATACGGATATTGCAAACAGGATCAAAGCGTTTCTTATTAAACACCCTGAATGCAAAAAGTGAAACACAATGCTGTTGCCGGCATCGGAAGTGCGCTCGTGGATGTGCTGGTCCGGCTGGAAGATGACCGGCTGCTTGAGAAATTCGGACTTTCCAGAGGGAGCATGACCCTGGTCGATGCAGCCCTCTCGCAAACCATACTTGATGAGACTGCCGATCTGGAACGCACCCTTGAAACCGGCGGGTCTTCGGCCAATACCATCCGGGCGATAGCCCAGTTGAAGGGGAGGACCGGTTTTTTCGGTAAGATCGGAGATGATGAGATGGGCCGGTTTTTCCGTTCGGCCTTTGAACGGCTGGCGGTTAGCCCGCATCTGCTTTACAGCAGCACCCCGACAGGAAAGGCGGCTACATTGATTTCTCCCGATTCGGAACGGACTTTCGGCACCTATCTGGGGGCAGCCGGAGAACTGACTGCTGCCGAAATTGATCCGGTTATGTTCAGTGGATACGATTACCTGCATGTGGAAGGTTACCTGGTGTTTAAAGGGGAGCTGATTGAGGGGGTGCTTAAAAAGGCTAAGGCTGCCGGACTGAAAATTTCGCTCGACCTGGCCAGTTACAATGTGGTGGAGGCCAACCTGGATTTTTTGCATTACCTGCTTTGTGAATATGTGGACCTGGTGTTTGCCAATGCGGAGGAAGCCCGTGCCTATTGCGGACTGGATCCGCTGGAGGCAGCCGGAGCATTGGCTTCCAACTGCCAGATTGCTGTGGTAAAAACCGGACGCGAAGGTTCATTGATATGGACCGGCAATACGCTTATCCGGATCGACACCCCGCAGGTGCATGCTGTTGATACCACTGGTGCCGGCGATGTGTATGCTGCCGGATTTCTGTACGGTCTGGCCTGCGGATTCGGACTTCGTCAGTGCGGGGCACTGGGATCGCTGCTGGCCAGTAAAGTGATTCAGGTACATGGAGCCAGGATTCCCGATGCCGATCTGCCGGAGATTCTCCGGGAAAAGGAACGGCTGAGACGGGAATCAGAATAGTCCGTGCACCTGGGCATCGACCATGTCGATCACCCTGCTCAGATCTTCCGGATTATGGATAAAGTCGGTTTTATCGACATTTACGATCAGCAGGTTACCCTCCCGGTAACGATCGATCCAGGCTTCATATCGCTCGTTGAGCTGCTTGAGGTAATCCAGCCGGATGGAGTTCTCGAATTTCCGGCCGCGCTGCTGGATCTGGTTAACCAGGGTTGGGATGCCGGCCCTCAGGTAGATTAGCAGGTCCGGGGCCTTGATCAGCTTGCTCATCAGCTCGAACAGGCTTTTGTAGTTTTGGAAATCGCGTGTAGACATCAGTCCCATGGCATGCAGGTTGGGGGCGAAGATTTCTGCATCTTCAAAGATGGTGCGGTCCTGGATGACCGTATCTGGGGAACGCCGGATTTCCAGAATCTGGCTGAAACGGGTGTTCAGAAAGTAGATCTGCAGGTTAAAAGACCATCGTTGCATGTCTTCATAAAAATCGATAAGATACGGATTGTCATCGGCCTGTTCATAGTGAGGGGTCCATCCGTAATGTTTGGAAAGCAGTTCAGTAAGTGTGGTTTTCCCGGCCCCAATGTTACCGGCTACGGCGATATGCATGTTTGTTGTTTTTTCTTATGATTTGAATATTACATTTCGTTCATTAGAGACAGCAGGGCATCCAGGTATTGCCTGTCGTTTGCAAGCCGTGGAATTTTGTTTTGTCCGCCCATCTTTCCTCTCCGTTTCATCCATTCGTAAAACAGGCCCTTCGGGGCTGGAACCAGTCGTGGAGCATCCAGGGTAATATTTTTATGCCGCTTGGCCTCATAATCGGAATTCAGGTTTTGCAGGCTTACATCGAGTATGGAACGGAAATGCTCCAGATCGTCGGGCATGCGGTCGAATTCGATGATCCACTGGTGTGAGCCTTTTTGCCGATCGCTCATGAATACCGGACCGGCCGTGTATTCACTGATGGTGGCGTGGGTATGTGCGCAGGCTTTTTTCAGGGCCTCTTCCGCATTGTCGATGATCAGTTCTTCTCCGAAGGCATTGATGAAGTGCTTGGTCCGGCCGGTAATCCGGATCCGGAAAGGGTGGATGGAAGTGAAACGGATGGTGTCGCCGATCAGATAACGCCACAGACCGCCACAGGTACTTATGACCAGAGCATAATTTTTATCTGTTTCCACTTCCCGTAAGGAAAACACGGGCGGATTTTCCAGGTGGAAGCTGTCTGCCGGGATAAACTCATAATAAATGCCGTAGTCGAGCATCAGCAGCATATCGTTCTTCAACGGGTCGTCCTGGATGGCGAAAAAACCTTCCGAAGCGTTATAGGTTTCCATGTAATTCATCTTCCCGGAGGGAATAATCCGTTTGTACTGCTCCCGGTAGGGGTCGAAACGGATGCCCCCGTGAATGAAAACCTCCAGGTTGGGCCATATCTCCAGAATGTTGTTCCTGCCGGTGCGTTCAAGCACCCGGTTCAGCAGCACCAGGTACCAGGAAGGGACGCCGGTCAGCGAGGTGACGTTTTCTGAGAGCGAGTGGTCAATGATTTTTTCCACTTTTTCTTCAAACTCTTCAATCAATGCGACTTCGGTGGCCGGAGTCCTGTAGAAGCTGGTAATGAAAGGAACATTCTCCAGGATGATGGAGGAGAGGTCTCCGTAATAGGATTTGTTGTTGAAGTTGTTGACCCGGTGGCTTCCGCCCAGGGTAAGCGTTTTGCCCGACAATACCTTGGACCCGGGATTGTTTTTTATGTACATGGCGAACACATCTTTCATGCCCCGCAGCTGTACGTTTTCCAGCAATTGCTTGCTTACCGGAATAAACTTGCTCTTGTTATTGGTTGTTCCCGACGACTTGGCAAACCATTTGATCTCCCCGGGCCAGAACAGATTTTTTTCTCCCCGCATAAGCCGGTCGGCATACGGTGCAAAATCTTCGTATTTCTGCAGGGGAACCCGCTCCTTGAAATCTTTTTCCGTGGCAATGTCCCTGAAACAGTGTTGCTCTCCAAATCGGGTGTTTCTGGCAGCAGAAAGCAGGTCGAAGAGGACCTGTCGCTGGGATTCCACGGGATGGTCCCTGAACAGATCTATTTCGTATAGCCGCTTGAAATTGATCCAGTTAATAATTGAATTCAATATAGGCATACCGGTCTTGTTGCTTTGTCAGCGAATTTACTTCTTTTTTTCGGGAAAAACGGCTGCTATTTTGTCATTTGATCTGCTGCCCCCTATTCCGATGTGATTATGCTGCGTGGAGGCAGATTATTTTCTTATTTTTGTTTTGTATCTCAACGCCGGCACACTGTGACCGGGAAAGATTAGCCCCGTTCCGGGTGATCCCTGCTGCAGATGCCGGACCGGAATAACGGGTTTACTTAATGTACGGCTAAGAAATAACAAACAGATCATAAAGACGAACCGGATGAATTATATTGATATCGTGTTGGGATTGCT
>JBFWIL010000193.1:0-5115 GCA_050256015.1 Mangrovibacterium sp.
AAAGCCGAGGCTTTCGTCCAAATAAATGTTTATTGGCGAATTGGAGCGAAGCGGAAATCCCCGAAGGGAATTCCATACCGTTGATAAGCGTCTCAAAGTGATGACGTGTGATACGCAGATTGCAGTTGGTTAAATTGAAAAAATAAACAGATGAAGAGTGGAAGGGGAAATATCTAAACTGTAAATTTTAGTGAATTCAGAATTTTTCATCATAGGTGAGAACTATGAGCAACGGGACTGTCCCAGGTGTGGTAAGCCTGTCATGTGTACCGGCAATACCGGTTGCTGGTGCCTTTCGGTTAAGATACCCGAACCGGTGCAGGATTATATCGTTGCCCGTTATGACGGATGCCTGTGTAAAGATTGTATCCTGGAATTGATTGAACAAACGAAAAAAACAGGAAAACTGATTTAAGAAATCAATTGTTAAGATGATATGAATGTTCGTGTAATTTGAATATATTTGTCTCCGATTTTTGGTGGCTGTACATGAATTCTTCATGTGCAGTTTGAGGGAATCCGGTGCAAATCCGGAGCTGTACCCGTAGCTGTAAGCTCTACTTAAAAGTTTGAATCTACTTTTGCCACTGTCCGGCTTTTGACGGATGGGAAGGCCTTTCAAACCGGAGCAAGCCAGAAAACCTGCCAGGATCGTTTTTTCAGCATTTTGCTTCCGGGTAAGGAGTGGATGTCATGAACAGTTTCTTTTTGTTCAGCATTTATCTTTTAGCAGCTCACGCTGTCTGGCTTCAGGAATGCAAGGTGTAATTGTTTAACAAAAAATAATTAAACCATGCAAAAGATCAATTGGCTTTTAACCTTTCTTTTCGTATCGATGGTGTCCTTCTCTTGGGCACAAAAGGTGAATTTTCACGGAACAGTTACAGAAAAAGGCTCCGGCGAACCTGTTGCAGGGGCTAATGTTTATTTAACAGGAACTACCCTGGGAACGGTAACCCGGTCTGACGGGCGTTTTGAGATCCGTCATGTCAGGCCCGGTAACTATGAACTCATCATTTCCTGCATTGGTTTTCACCGGGTAAAGGAAAATGTGACGATTAACGGCAGTTTCGCGGAGTATCAGGGTGTTCTCGTTCCTTCCAAGAGCACGCTGGGTGAAGTGGTGGTTACCGGTACCGGTACGCCGCATCACCTGAAAAACGCGCCGGTGCAAACGGAGTTAATCGACAGGAAACTGATCAGTCAGATTGCCGCTCCAAACTTCACGGACCTGATGACCGGGATCAGCCCTTCCTTTGATTTTACCCCCGGACCCATGGGGCCGTTTATGCAGTTGAACGGACTGGGAAATGACTATATCCTGGTGCTCGTTGACGGGAAACGGGTGTATGGCGACATTGGCGGACAGAGTGATCTGAACCGGATCAACCCGGACGATATTGAACGGATTGAAGTGGTGAAAGGCGCCTCTTCTGCTCTCTACGGATCGGAAGCCATTGCCGGGGTGATCAATGTGATTACCAAAAAGTCTGACCAGACCATCCATGTCAATAATAACTCCAGGTTCGGAGAAAACGGCGAATGGGTGCAGCATAACAACCTGAACCTGAATTTCGGACGTTTTTCATCAGCAACGTCATACGACAGGAAAGAGACTGACGGCTGGCAACTGAGCCGTTATGAACTGGATAAGAATGATGAATTGGTTGAAACGGAAGCGATGGCCCAAAATCCTTCAGAAGATTATACCGTCAGCCAAAAATTTTCATATGCCCCCACCCGGAAGCTGAGCTTTTATGTCCAGGGTTCAAAATATGAACGGGATGTCAAAAAACCGCTTTCTGTTGGTAATTATGGCTATTTTTATGATGATTTCAGTTATTCGGCAGGAGGTAAATATCTGCTGAATAAAACGGATTATATCCAGGCCGACTGGAATTCCGACAGGTTTAAATATTATTTCAAATACAACCAGGACTATAAAGATTATACCGCCGGCGAAAAGGATAAACAGACCGAACAGCTCCGGGAGTCCTTTAACCTGAAAGGTGTTTTCCGGCTGGCTAAAGCCCAGTTGCTGACGGTTGGCGGAGAATATGTCAATGAGGAGCTTGAGTCGTCCGGCAGGCTTACCGGTGGGAAGGCTGATGCTTATACGCTGGCTGTCTATGCCCAGGATGAGATCAGTATCCTGAAGCAGCTCTCCCTGGTGGCCGGACTGCGCTATGTGAACCATGAAGAATTCGGGGACGCTCTGACGCCCAAGATTTCTGCACTGTACAAGCTTCATGATTTTAATTTCAGGGGAACCTATGCCCGCGGGTTTAAAGCGCCGACCATGAAGGAACTTTACTATCATTATGAAAAGAGAGGCTATCTTTACCTGGGTAACCCGGACCTGGATCCGCAGACTTCCAATTATTACGCGGCCTCCGTGGAATATATCGTTCAGGGCCTTTCTTTCAGCCTGACTGCCTATCAGAACAATGTCGATGATTTGATCGATTATCAAACGATTGAAACCTCTGATGAGGATGCTGCCAATGGAATAAAAACGACAAAGCAGCATTTTAATATTTCAGAGGCATCGACGAAAGGGATTGATTTTTTGTTCAATGCCAGACTGGGGGCCGGATTTACCATTGGCGGCGGTTACAGCTACGTGGATGCCGAAAATGAAACCGATGATATTCGCCTGGAGAACGTGGCCCGCAACTATGGTAATGTGCGGTTGGGATACCAGCACCAATGGAATAAATATCAGTTGAATGCCGGCCTGAGCGCCCGTTTCCAGGACGAGAAATTCTATGATGACGGTGACGCCGACGGTTATCAGCTCTGGAAGCTGACAACCATTCACCGTTTTACCCCCAAAGGTGCTTTTACTTTTGAGGCTACTGCCGGTATCGACAACCTGTTCGACTATACCGACGACCGTCCTTACGGCGTCCATTACGGAACCCTGAACCCGGGCCGTACATTCTTTTTTGGGTTGAATATTGGCTTTTCGCACTGAATCATGACCAGTGTACAGCATTAAAAGACTGAAAAGACGATGAAGAATTTACTTGTTAAATTTATTGTATGCCCTTTATTGTTCATGCTGATTATAAATAACAACTCAATGGCGGAATCAATGACAGAAAAAACAGGGATCTTACTGGTATCGTTCGGTACCAGTTATCCCGGTGCACAGGTGGCGCTGGATCATATTGACCGGGAAGTGAAGAAAACTTTTCCTGGAATTGAAGTCCGCTGGGCCTTTACCTCGGCTATCATCCGTAACAAGCTGAAAAAGCAGGGGCGCTGTGTCGATTCCCCTGCTGAGGCCCTGGCCGGAATGGGAAGCGAAGGTTTTACCCGGATCGCGGTGCAATCGTTGCACATCATCCCGGGCGAAGAGTATGAAAACCTGCAGAAAACGGTGGATGCTTTTAACCGGATTCCGAAAACCGCGCAAACCGTCAGGCTTGGCAAACCGTTGCTTTACCGGCATGAAGATATCGTTGCGGTTTGCGGTGCGCTGGAGGCGATCCTGCCTCCCGAACGTGCCCCGGGTGATGCTGTCGTGCTGATGGGACACGGCACGTCTCATCCGTCGAATATTTATTATCCCGGTGTTCAGTATTATTTACGGGAGCAATCACCCTTGTATTTTCTGGCGACCGTTGAAGGGTATCCGGGGTTAAATGAACTGTTCCCCAAGCTGGAAGAACAGCAGGTCAAAACGGTCTGGCTGCTGCCGTTTCTGTCGGTAGCCGGCGACCATGCCCAAAACGATATGGCCGGCGGTGAACCGGAAAGCTGGAAGTCGCAGCTCGAAGCCGCCGGATATACCGTAAAGCCCGTGTTAAAAGGCCTTGCCGAATATGATGAAATGGTCCATATCTGGGTTAACCATCTTAAAGAGGTGCTGTATGAACCGGAAAATTAGCTTTTGCATCCTTATCGCGCAGGCCGCTCTGTTTTTCGCCTGTCAGCCGCCGGCAAAGAAGCGGACGGAGCCTGAAGATCTGAAGCCGGTACCGTTGCAATATGCCAAAGAATTTGAGTTGTGGGAAGGTAACGAATACAAACTGCTGAAAATTTATGATGCAGGCGATAACCGCGACCTTTTTCAAACGTTTAAACTTATTCCGGACGAAAAGACTCCGGAAATCAGGGAACCTGATGCGGTCCCTGTTCCCTGTAATCGGATTATCTGTTTGTCATCGACCCAGTTGACCTACTTTTTTGCCCTGGATGACATTGATCATATCGTCGCCATTAACAGCAGCCGTCACCTGATGCACAACGGGATAAACGGGCGCATTGAGCAAGGGATGGTGAAAAAGGTCGGCAAAGAAGGGCATTTTAATACCGAGTTGATCGCCAGCCTGGATCCCGATGTGATCTTTGTTTCGCCCTTCAAAGCCGGTGGTTACGATGCCCTGAAAAGCCTGGGGTTCCCGTTGGTACCTGTGGCTGCCTACGAGGAGGAAAGCCCGCTGGGACGTGCCGAATGGGTGAAAATGATCGCGGCATTTATCAACCGGGAAACCAAAGCCGATTCGGTATTTCATGCCGTGGCAACACGCTATGAGACCTTGAAAAAGCTGGCTTCCGGGGTAACAAAGCGCCCTACTGTTTTTTCAGGCAAGATGCGGTCCGGAACCTGGTATGTTCCCGGGGGCGACAGCTTTTATGCCCGGTATTTCAGGGATGCAGGAACTGATTATATTATCAGGGATGACAAAAAAGCAGCTTATCCGCTCGACTTTGAAACCATGTATGCCAAAGCGGCCAATTGTGATTTCTGGCGGATCCTGTTGCCGGAACCTGTCGGATACGACAAGGCGGCGCTGATCGCCGAAGATCCCCGGTATGCCGATTTCAAGGCTTGTCAAACCGGGAATATCATCGCCTGCAATATCCGGGAAAAACCGTATTATGAACAGAATGCCATGAAGCCGGATGTGATCCTGGCCGATTATATCCATTTTTTTCATCCGGAATTGCTGCCCGGGTATAAGCCCGAATTTTACAGTCTTTTAAAATAAATTTCTTGAAGCATCAATCGCATAGACCTTCATCAGTCCTTTTGACGGGTTCCTTTATTATCCTGTTGTTCCTGGTGCTGCTTTACATGGCTCTCGGGGCGGGGAAGAATCGTTT
>JBFWIL010000194.1:0-5097 GCA_050256015.1 Mangrovibacterium sp.
TTCCGTGAAAATGTTGCGCAGGCTGGGGGGAAATTCGATTCCCTCGTTTACGGAAAAACACATTCCGTGAGCCTGACCTGGGCCGTGATAGGGGTCCTGTCCCAGAATCACCACTTTCAGCCGGTCGAAAGGGCACTGGTCAAAGGCATTGAATATGAGTCTGGCGGGGGGGAAAACCCGGTGGGTACGGTATTCCCGGCGGACAAAATCGGTCAGCTTTTTAAAGTATTCCTTTTCAAATTCTTCAGCCAGTTCCCGTTTCCAGCCGGCTTCTGTTTTTACATCCATGGTGGTGTGCTTTTGAATACTCAAAATAAGGAATTGTTTTTTATTCAGCCAATTTTTAGACTTAACTTTGGGAAGGTAATGTTGGCATAATTTCATATTTGTGGTTTTGTTGTTAAGGCGTTGTTATGGAGATCGTTTATTTGTTTGCCGGATTGTTTGCCGGATTTTTCATTGCTTTTCTGGTGGCCCGATGGAAAGGCAGACACCGGGAACAGAGCTGGATCAGGCTTCGTGTCGAGGCCGGAACATTGCAGTCCAGATTGGAGGAAAGGCTGGCTTTGGCAGAGCGGGAACTGGAAGAGTGGAAGACCCGTTTCGGGCAATCGGAATCGGTGCGGGAAACCTTAATCGGGAAGCTTGCTGCTTCCGGAGCCGAGTTTGCTGCGCTTCAGGAAAAGCTGCAGGGCCGGCAAAAGGAAACGGAAGATTTGCAGGAGCGTTTCCGGTTGGCATTTGAACAGCTGGCCGATCGCCTGCTGAAACAACATTCGGAATCTTTTACAGAGGTTAACCGGAGAAATATCAGCGGAATCCTCGATCCGCTCCAGGAAAAGCTCAGGCAGTTTGAGCGTCAGGTTCAGGAAACCTATGAAAAAGGACTTAAAGATCAAACCGACCTGAAGGCTGAGCTGAAGAAACTGCAGGAAATGAATATGAAAATCAGCGATGAAGCCGGCAACCTGACCCGGGCGCTTAAAGGGGATGTAAAAAAACAGGGAAACTGGGGCGAGTTTGTGCTGGAGCGGATTCTGGAGGGCTCTGGACTGACTGAAGGACGAGAGTACGAGAGGCAATACAGTACCCGCGGTGAAGATGGTTCCCGTCTTCAGCCCGACATTGTAATCCGTTTGCCTGGAGAAAAACATTTGATTGTCGACTCCAAGGTTTCGCTTGTGGCTTATGAACGGCTGGTGAATGCCTCGGATGAGGAACAGCGTACCCGGTTTGTGCGGGAACATCTGCAGAGTATCCGAAGACACATTAAAACGTTGAGCGGAAAGCACTATCAGCTGATCAGTTCGTTGAATTCACCCGATTTTGTCCTGTTGTTCATTCCCATTGAATCGTCTTTCAGTCTGGCCGTCCAGGCAGATCAGGAATTGTTTGGCTATGCCTGGCAAAGCAAGGTGGTTATTGTCAGTCCGTCTACCTTGCTGGCTACACTGCGGACCATCGCTTCCATATGGCAACAGGAAAACCAGACCCGGAATGCGCTGGAAATAGCCCGCCAGGGGGGAGCTCTTTATGATAAGTTTGTCGGTTTTATCTCGGATATGGAAAAAATAGGTTCCAAACTCGATCAGACCCGGCGACATTATGATGCAGCCATGAACAAGCTGCAGACCGGCCAGGGGAACCTGCTTCGTTCCACTGAAAGACTCCGGGAGCTGGGAGCCAAAGCCGGTAAAAAACTTCCGGACAGTAACTAGCTAGCCTTAAGATGCTGCGCTACGTTTTGTTCTATTCTGGAAGCAGCATAGTTTTTTGAGATAGTTAGCTGTTTGATGCCGTCCGTCGGGCTGTCGAACATGGCATCAATCATGATGGTCTCGCAAATGGCCCGGAGCCCGCGTGCTCCCAATTTAAACTCAATGGCCTTGTCGACAATGTATTCCAGAGCCTCTTCTTCAAAATTCAGGACAATGGAATCCAGCTCGAACAGTTTGATGTATTGCTTGATCAGCGAATTTTTTGGTTCGGTCAGAATGTTCCTCAAGGCCTGCCGGTCCAGTGGTTGAAGGTAAGCCAGTACGGGCAGGCGGCCGATGATTTCAGGGATCAGCCCGAAACTTTTCAGGTCCTGCGGAGAAATGTACTGCAGCAGGTTCGAGCGGTCTATGGTCTGTACCTGCTTGTGTGCCCCGTAGCCAACTATTTTGGTGTTCAATCGGTTGGCGATCTTTTTTTCAATTCCGTCAAAGGCACCGCCACAGATAAAGAGAATGTTTTTCGTATTGACCGGGATCATCTTTTGCTCGGGATGCTTCCTCCCTCCCTGGGGGGGGACGTTGACCACCGACCCTTCCAGCAGTTTCAGCAGGCCCTGCTGAACCCCTTCGCCCGAAACGTCGCGGGTGATGGAAGGATTATCGCCCTTGCGTGCAATTTTATCGATCTCGTCAATAAACACGATACCCCGTTCGGCAGCTTCAACATTGTAATCGGCCGCCTGGAGCAAACGGGTCAGCAGACTTTCCACGTCTTCGCCCACATAACCGGCTTCTGTCAGCACGGTGGCATCGACAATGGTGAATGGAACGTGCAACATACGGGCAATGGTTCGCGCCAGCAGGGTTTTCCCCGTACCGGTTTGGCCTACCAGGATGATGTTAGATTTTTCAATTTCCGTTTCATCAGGCTGGACCTTCTGGTTCAGCCTTTTGTAGTGGTTATATACGGCTACGGAAAGCACTTTCTTGGCCTGTTCCTGACCAATGACATATTGATCGAGGAATTCTTTTATCTCTCTTGGTTTCAGAAGCTTGATTCCACTCAGATCGAATTCTGAATCTTTCCGGAATTCTTCTTCCACAATAGCGTAGGCCTGTTCGATGCACCGGTCGCAGATATGGCCTTCCATCCCCGCGATTAAGAGGTTTACATCTTTTTTCTCCCTTCCGCAAAAAGAACACTTATCCATGGCTTAAATTCCCTTTCTAGCTTTTAACCAAAATTTCATCGATCATGCCATAGGCTTTGGCTTCTTCGGAGTTCATCCAGTAATCCCGGTCGGCATCTTTTTCCACCTGCTTATAGGTTTTGCCCGCATGACGGGCTATTATTTCATACAGTTCCTTCTTCAGCTTAAGAATTTCCCGGGCTGTGATTTCAATATCCGAAGCTTGTCCCTGGGCTCCGCCCATGGGCTGGTGAATCATCACCCGGGAGTGTTTCAGGGCCGAACGCTTTCCCTTGCTGCCGGCTGTCAGCAACACGGCTCCCATGGAAGCGGCCATACCCGTGCAGATCGTGGTAATGTCGGGGGTAATGTATTGCATGGTATCGTAAATGCCCAGACCGGCGTGTACCGATCCTCCGGGCGTATTGAAATAAATTTGAATGTCTTTGTGCGGATCGGTTGATTCCAGAAACAGGAGCTGGGCCTGGATAACGTTGGCCACATAGTCGTCAATGGGGGTGCCCAGAAAGATAATGCGGTCCATCATCAGACGGGAAAAGACGTCCATGGATGCAACATTTAACTGACGTTCCTCGATGATGTAAGGCGTCAGGCTGTTTGTGAACTGAGATTCATAACGATGCATATTCAGACTGCTGATGCCGGCATGCTTCGTTGCATATTTATTGAATTCCCGGTAATCGTTCATAATCAATGTCCTCCAAGTTAAAAGAAAAATTCATGAAAGCCGGTTTGCCTGTCCCGAAAGCAGGAATTATGGTCATGCAAACCGGTTCCCACAAAGTTATAAAAATAAGCCGTTCAAAAAGAGTAAAGCCTATTTTTCCAGTAATTTATTGAATTCTTCGTGTCCGATTTTTTTCTCGTCCAGAGAAACTTTAGAGCGGATAATCTCCATAATCCTGTCGTCCTTAACTTTCCCGAACAGCCGGTTTTTTTCTTCTTCATTCTGCAGCATCTGGGCGGCATAGTTTTCCAGGTGTTCGTCGGGCACGTTAAACATGCCGTATTGGCTGAATTGCATGGCGGCAATCCGCTTGCCTTCTGCCTTGATATCTTCCTCGCTGATCTCAACTTCATTGTCTTTAGCGATCCAGTCGCGGATCAGTTGCCAGCGGAGGTCTTTCAGAAAATTGGGAAAGTCGCTTTCAATCTGTTCTTCGGTAAGCTTTTCGTTGGTTACACCGATCCAGCGTTTGAGAAACTGCTCGGGCAGCTCCATGTTGATTTTTTCGGTCAGGTGATCACGGGCATCCAGAGCAAATTTATAGTTGCTTGAGAAAACAAAGTTCTTTTCAAGATCAGCTTTGATGGCGGCACGGAATTCCTCTTCCGTGCTGACGGGAGTGTCTTCTCCGAAAGCTTTTTTGAAAAGCTCCCCGTTGATTTCCGCCGGTTGAAAACGGAGAACTTCCACGATGGTGAACCGGAAATCGCCTTCCACTTTTTTGGCTTCTTCGCCGGAGATATTAAGCATATGGGCTACTTCGTTCCTGTTTTCGTATGCTTTTACCGGATCGAAGACCACGCTGTCGTCTTTCTTTTTCCCGATCAGCTTCTTTTTGATGGTTTCATCTTTCATTACATCCGTGGAAATGATGACCTGCTCGGCGCGGATACCATCTTCCCGTTCGTTACCATCGGCATCCAGCTGAGTAAAGTTTCCGCGGATCAGATCTTTTTCGGCAACCTCTTCAATCTGAACGTTTTCCCCGAAACGGCTTGTGTAAGCTTCCGCCTGTTTGCTGACCGCCTCATCGTCAACGGCGATCGTGTAATAAATGAATTTGTTGCGTTTGTCGAGCCTCACCTCAAATTCGGGAGCAAGGGCTATGTCAAACACAAATTCAAAATCCCGGTCCTTGTCCCAGTCGATCGCGGGTTGCTTTTCTTCGTTGGGCAGCGGATCGCCCAGAATATTCAGTTTTTCTTCCACAATATACTGCGAGAGGTTGCGGGAAAGCATCTTGTTTACTTCCTCTGCAAGCACAGCTTTGCCGTACATTTTCCGCACCAGGCCTTCGGGTACCCTGCCCGGTCTGAATCCCGGCAGGTTTGCCTTTTTGCGGTAGCTTTTCAACACCTCGTTCACGGTAGCCTCATAGTCGCCGTTTTCTATTTTTACGGTGACAATGGCATTTAATCCGTCAATCTGCTCTTTTGTTATA
>JBFWIL010000195.1:0-5060 GCA_050256015.1 Mangrovibacterium sp.
AGCGTATCATCCTTTTCATAAACGGTAAATTAGAAAAATGAAATTCCAGATTCATATTAAACCGGGAGAAAAGTAAACAAAAATTTTATAAATTGTTGTTTGTTGCTTTACTTATTGTCCGGTAGGCGAAAACCAGCCGCCGGAATAAAAACCGGCCGATGCTGATGCCGCAGGCCGGATATACAAAGATCATTTTTTCTTTAGGTACGGGCTTTGTTCCAGAGTTTACGGAATTGGTTTGAGATGAAACTGTTTTTAGGGAGAACTGTAATCGACTGGCCGGAATATCATTGTTCTTTCTTGGTTTTCGGATAAAAAACCTTAGTTTTAATCTCCGGAAGGAAACTGGTTTTTTTGGATACAAGATGATCCGAAACGAATCGATTCGCTTAAAAAACGACTCTGTTTTACATTGTCTCAAAGGTGAGGGATCCGTTTTTAGAGAGGTTTCCTGTGAATAGACAGAGATGGAGTGGATTACTTGATTTTTAAATGAGCGTTCCGGGGAAAGAGACCGGTAATGTAAAAATGATATGGAGGAGTCAGTGAAGACTGAAAATTACTGGGAGAAAAGCCGTGCAGTGTTGGTTCCCGATGAACTGATCCGGGTGCAGAAGATAAATTCGCGGAACCTTAAGGAAGAGAGTTTTATTTTTGTTGCGGAGCATTCCGTGCTGATGCTGGAAGGCGGATGGCTGGAGGTCCGTATTAACGGGGTGTGTTCCCGCCTGGATGCCGGATGCCAGGTCTGCCTCTATGATCTTGGCCAACTTCAGTTTCTTTCTGTCTCTCCCGATTTTCTGGGCTGGCAGCTGATTGCCCAGCGCGATTTTATTAGTGAGTCTTTACGTGGAATGAATCCTTTTCCACTGTCCTTTACCATGCAGATTCAAAAAGATCCGGTGCTCCGTCTGAGCAGGGAAGAGACCGCCCTGCTGGTGAGCTGCATGAAGCAGATCCGGATTACCCTGGAGCGGGAAAAACAGGTTTTTCGCAAGGAGATCCTTCAGCATCAGCTGTCGGTGTTTTTGCTGGAGATGGGACAGATCGTCATCGGCAGGGATGAACATTACCGTTTTGAGCGTAATGCAAGTCACAGGGAACAGATCCTGCTGGGTTTTTTTACGCTGCTTACCCAGCATTACTGGAAAGAGCACGGGGTGGGGTTTTATGCCCGGGAATTGTGTATCAGTCCGCAGTACCTGGCCCGGATTGTCAGGGAACTGACGGGCAAAACGGTTTACTCCTGGATCAGCGAGATGTTGCTGGTTCGTGCGAAAACCCTGTTGTTGACCAACCAGTCGGCCATGTCGGTACAGCAGGTTTCCGACATCCTGCATTTTTCAGATCAGGCGGCGTTCGGTAAATTTTTTAAAAGGCACACCGGGCAATCTCCGGTACAGTTCCGTAGATCCGGATGAAAGGGGTTATCTCCGGCTGTTGCTTTATTTGTATCTTTGCCCCATGACAACATTTGAAGCATTAAAGGTTAACAAGTCCGTTCTGAAGGCTCTGTCGGAGTTGGGTTTTGAGCGGGCCACTCCCATCCAGGAGAAAGCCATTCCGGTTATCCGGTCTGGGGCGGATGTGTTGGGTATTGCCCAGACGGGAACCGGAAAGACGGCTGCTTATCTGTTGCCTTTGTTTATGAAGTTGGTGAAAGCGGAAGGAGAGGATCCCAGGGCTCTGATCCTTGTTCCCACCCGCGAGCTGTCCATCCAGGTGGGCGAAGATATAGACCGGTTTACCGCTTACAGCAACCTGCGCCATGCTGCCGTATTCGGGGGAATTGGCCGGACCAGGCATGCGGAGCTGATCTGCCCCGGGATCGATATTCTGGTTGCAACTCCGGGGAGGTTATGGGATCTTTACCGGGCCGGCGTTGTTTCCCTGAAGAAAATCAGGACCCTGGTTATTGACGAGGCCGACCGGATGCTCGATATGGGCTTTATTCCCCAGATCCGGAAATTGCTGGAAATTCTTCCCGTAAAACGGCAGAACCTGCTTTTCTCGGCTACCTTTAATCAACGGGTGGAGGAAATGACCCGGGAATTCCTGGCTTTCCCGGAGCGTGTGGAGGTGGCTCCTCCTGCCACTCCGGCCGGTCTGATCGGTCAGTCTTTTTATCCTGTGCCGAATTACCGCACCAAGCTGAATCTGATAAGCTGTTTGCTGGAAGATGAAGAGATTTTCTGCCGGGTAGTGATTTTTGTGACCACCAAGGAACATGCCGAACAGGTTTTTCGGGTTATCCGGCGGAAAGCCGAAGGAGAAAAACGTATTTTGCATTCCAACAAGGGGCAGAACAGCCGGATCAATGCCATCCGGGCTTTCAAGGAAGGAGCGGTTCGCATTCTGATTTCCACTGATGTTTCGGCCAGGGGACTGGATGTGCCGGAGGTATCGCATGTAATTAATTTTGATCTGCCCCGGCGTTACGAAGATTATGTCCACCGTATTGGCCGTACGGCCCGGGCAAATCATTCGGGGGAAGCCATTTCTTTGGTCGATCCGGCGGAGGCGTATCACCTGCGAAATATTGAAAAGTTGATCCGTATGGAAATACAGGAGCGGCAGATTCCCGAACGTGTTGTTGTGGAAGAGACTCCCAGACAGGAAAGGCAGACCCAGTTACGGGAGATTGACCGGCAAAAAAAACTGGAAAACCCGGATTTCCTTGGCGCTTTTCATGAGAAGAAAAAACGGCTGTCCGGGCGAAAAGCTGTTATTTCGGGCCGGAAGTCTGTATTTGGAATAAGGGAGCGGAAAAGAAGACGCTGAACCTGCCGGACCGTTTCCGGACGAAGTTTGCCTTACTCCTGGAGCAGTTTTTTAAGCACATTTTGTTCTACCGGAAAAACCGTTCCGTGCCGCACTCCATCGGGAAAGCTGAGCTGATCCGTGCAGATTTCCCAGTTAAGTAAATCTGTGGAACGAACGGCTCCCATATGGTGACGCCTGTATTCGTCATAATAGATTATCCAATGCCCGCCAATCCGTATCACGGTGGGGCCTTCCACCCAGTCGGGGGTAATCGGTTTGCTGATAAGCCGATATCCGCCGGTAAGGGAGTCGCTCCGGGCAATGCGGATATGCTTTTTTACCGGGTTCGGCGTTTCGTCTTTTATGAACATGTAGTATTTTTTCTCTATTTTTTTGATGGTTGCATCAATGACATTGAAGCCTTCATCATAGAGCAGCCTGGTTGGAGCAAAGGTCTTGAAATCTTTGGTCACAGTGTAATAAATCCGGTGGTTGTACCGGTTATCTTCCGGTTCCCCTGTTTCGGGGAAGCGGCCGGGGATGGTGGTTGACCAGTAGATCATAAAGCGGCCGGTCGGCTTGTCGTAAAAAATTTCCGGAGCCCAGCAATTCAGGGCCTCCGGTTCGTGTTGCATGACCGGAATGTATTGCTGTTCCGACCAGTGGATCAGATCTTTCGACCAGGCATAGCCAATACCTCGCTCATTCCAGCTAACCGTCCAGACCATATGAAATTTCCCTCCCGGGTCCCGGATAATGCAGGGATCACGCATCAGTTTATCGTCCGAAAGCTCCGGACGAAGAAAAGAACGGTCATTTTTCAGTGCATTCCAGTGGTATCCGTCCTGGCTGAAAGCCAAGTGCAGGCCGTCCTGTCCGTTGTCTTTAAAATATGAAAACAGGTAACCCTTGGGTTCCTGTTTGCCGCAATTTTGAAACAGGATGGGAAAAAGCAACAGGATGATCAATTTTGGTTTCATGCGTTCATGTATTTATTTTTTAAATTCAATCATTACCTTTTGTGTTTGTGCAGACATGCTTGACTCGGTTCCTAAATCAAATGTATGAAATATTACCGACAAGAAACAAAAAGAGCAGGTACTTAACCTGCTCTTTTCCCCGAAGTTATCTTTTTGTTAATAAAATTTGGCCCGTTTGTCTTCAATTTCGGCTTGCTGACGGTGGGCTTCGTACGACTGGATATTGGCCCGGTAGCTGAGGCTCTGCATGAGTCTTTGTTGTTCGTCTGCAGGCAGCAGATTTTCTGCTTCCGGTTCGGAAAGGGAAATCAGCTTAATCAGGTAAACCCCGGTATTTCCTTTGACCGGAGCAGAAAGCTGATCCGGTTCCAGCGCGGAAACGGCACCGGTTACAGCAGGTTCTACTCCTATAGAAGGTATGGTAAACATGCTGAAGTTTATTCCGTTGACATCCCGGACTTCCGTATTGAGCTCTGCTGCAATGGCTTCCATGTCCTGTTTGTTAGCAGCAACCTGGTTCACTTTTCCCTGCAACATCGCCGCTTTCTTTTGCCGGATTACTGCCAGCTCAATACGGGGTTTCACAGCCTCAAAGGAGCTGACTCCTTCTTCCCGCACTTTGGTCAGTGTGGCAATGACAAAGGTGTTCCCGAATTCGAAAATCGTCGATCCCTCGTGGTTTTCCAGCACCGTATTTGGCTTAGCGGCAAAGGCTGCACGAACCAAAGATCTGGATTGTTCCAGGCCAAATACCTCCTGATCGTTCTCTTCCACCATGGCTACGTGTTTGTTCATATCCTGTACCTTGACAGCTTCCTGAAAGGCCGGGCCGTTCTGGCTTTCACTTGCAAATTTACTGGCCCTGGCATAAACCTGCTGGTATGTTTGTGTACTGGGTTCAACATTCCGGGTCAGGATGGCCAGACGGACCTGCGGTACTTCTTTTCCTTTCCGGGTGAGTTGAACCAGGTGAACTCCAAACTGGGTGGTTACGGTGTATATGGAATTGACTTTCCCGTTAAAGCAGACCTCTTCGAACGGTTTTACCATCTGATTTCTGCGAAACCAGCCTACGTCGCCTCCCCGGGCTGCCGATCCGGAATCCTCGGAATGCGCCTTGGCTGTGGCGGCAAAGCTTGCCCCTTTTTCAATGACATTTTTTAAGCTGTCGGCTAAGGAAAGCGCTTTTTCATAACCTCCGCAGGTCTCGGGATTGATCAGAATGTGGCGGGCCTGTACAGAGTCGGGTAGTTTTCTGAGATCGTCCACTTTGGCCAGCTTGTAAGCGTTATCTTCCTTGTAAGGACCGTAGACCTG
>JBFWIL010000196.1:0-5024 GCA_050256015.1 Mangrovibacterium sp.
TTCTCCGGATGTGCATGAAAAGGTGCTGATCATTTCCGATCCGATGCTGGCCAGCGGTTCTTCCATGGAGATTGGTTACCGGGCTATGCTTCGTAAGGGAACGCCTTCCTATACTCATTTGGTAGCTGTCATTGCCAGCCGGCAGGGGGTGGAATATGTGCTGGATAAAATCCGGGATAAAAATGTAACCCTGTGGTTAGGGGCCGTTGATGATGAAATGACCCCGAAATCTTACATCGTCCCCGGCCTTGGAGATGCGGGTGATCTTGCCTTTGGCGCCAAGGTGGATTCAAAATAAAAATCTTTTGCATGCCGGACGGACATCCAGTTTCCTGACCAGGTGGATGTCTGAGCAGTATTCCAGCAATTCCATGGCCGTTAGTCCGAATACCGGATGTTTCAGTCCGGGTGCCAGCTCGGCCAGAGGTTCGAGTACAAAACGACGATCAATAATCCGGGGATGGGGAAGTTCCAAATCCGGATCATGCAGCACCAGATCATCATAGAACAACAGGTCAATGTCAATGGGCCGGGAGGTGTAGCGCTCCGCTTTCCTTATTCTTCCCAGTTCCTGTTCAATGGCTTTGGTACGTTTTAATACACCGGCTGGAGAATGCTCTGTACAAATATGCAGGGCCTGATTCCAGAACAGGTCGTCCGAATGAAATCCCCATGGTTCTGTTTCAAACACAGACGACAAACCGGCTATTGGTCCCAATTCTTCTTCCAGACGGCACCGTGCCCGGGCAAAAATTACTTCTTTGTTGCCCAGGTTTCCTCCCAGCAATAAAAATAAATTTGACATACGGCTTTTCCTGTTCGTAAACTTTACCTCCGGTATCCCGTGAAAATACAGTTGAATTCTGTAATTTCGTACAATGTTAATCTGCATGCAAAGCTATAAACAGAAATCCATAATTTATCATCATGAGAGAATTTTTTAAATATTTGCTCGCAACAGTTCTGGGTATGCTGATTGCCGGATTTGTCGGAATGTTCCTGTTAATCGGAACGTTTACAGCTATGCTGACCATGTCGGAAAAACCGGTCGATATAAAAGACAAATCGCTCCTGGTAATCCGGCTGGAGGATAAAATCACGGAACGTTCCGATAACAATCCGCTGCGGGAACTTGAACTTCCCGGTTTTCCCGGCAGTGGTCAAATCGGACTGGATCAAATCCTGGAATCCATTGCCGGTGCAAAAACGGATGACCGTATCAAGGGAATTTACCTGAATCCCTCCAACATCAATGCCGGGCTTGCAACCGTGGAGGAGATACGAAATGCACTGGCAGATTTCAGGGAATCGGGCAAATTTGTATATGCGTACGGGGAGGAACTTTCCCAGATTGACTATTACCTGGTCTCGGTGGCCGATAAGCTTGTACTGAATCCTAATGGGTTGCTGCAGTTCCACGGACTTTCGGCACGCAGTAATTTTTATAAAAATGCTCTGGAGAAACTGGGGGTTGAAGTTCAGGTGGTTCGTCACGGGAAGTTCAAAGCGGCGGTGGAACCTTATATGCGTGAGGAAATGAGCCCGGAAAACAGACTGCAGACTTCGACTTACCTGAAAAGCATCTGGACCCGGATGCTGACAGGAATCTCTTCCAGCCGCGGGCTTGGAACGGATGAACTGAACCGGATTGCCGACGGAGTGGCTACGTTCAGGGATCCTGCCAGGCTTTTGGAGATGGGTTTGGTAGATACCCTGCTGTATAAGGATGAGGTGATCGGCGAGCTGAAAAAGCTGAGCAGTCTGCGCGAAAAGAATGATTTGCGGTTGGTGGATGTCCGGCGTTATGCTAAAGTTCCCCCGCAAACGGACGGAAAAGGACTGGCCCCTGACAAAATTGCCGTGATCTATGCCAGCGGGGAAATAGATATGCCCGGCAGCAGCGTGACTGATGGAATCAATTCCGAGAAGTTGTCGGGTACCATACGGGAAGCAAGGCAGGATTCTTCCGTTAAGGCCATTGTGCTTCGCATAAACTCGCCCGGAGGGAGCGCCTACGGCTCGGAGGTGATCTGGCGTGAGGTAAAGCTGGCTGCAGAGGTTAAGCCGGTTATCGCCTCCATGGGAGATGTGGCTGCTTCAGGCGGATATTATATTGCCGCCGCTGCCGATACCATTCTGGCTGACCAGACCACTATTACCGGCTCGATCGGTATTTTCGGACTGATCCCGAATGCAGGAGAACTGCTTAATGAAAAATTGGGGATCACCCAGGATGTGGTCAATACCAATGCCCATGCCGATATCCTTTCGCTGACCCGTAAGATGAACGGCTTTGAACAGGATTTAATGCAGCAGTACATTGAGTACGGTTACGATACGTTTATCGGTCGTGTGGCAGAAGGCCGGGGCATGAGCAGGGAACAGGTCGATGAAATAGGACAGGGCCGGGTGTGGTCGGCGGAAGATGCTTTGGAAATAGGACTGGTTGACAGCTACGGGGGAATCAGGGAAGCGGTTGCCCTGGCTGTTGAACGGGCTAAGCTGAAGCGTTACAGGATTGTTCAGCTGCCGAAATTAAAAGATCCGTTTGAAGAAATACTGAAAGAAATTACCGGAGAAGCCCGGATGCGGATATTCGGGCATGAACTGGGAACTGAAATGCAGGCACTCGGGGAGTTCCGAATGCTTTCCCGGGGGATACTGGCCCGCATGCCCTGTTCCGTCCGGATTGAATAAATGGCTATGTTGAAAATTCTGTTGCTTTATCCGCTTTCTGTTCTGTACGGTATCCTGGTATACATACGGAATGCCTTGTATGACTCGGATATTTTGAAGTCTGCCGAGTTTGATGTGCCGGTTATTTCGGTGGGTAACATCACTGTCGGGGGAACCGGGAAAACCCCGCATACGGAATACCTGGTTGCGTTGCTGAAAAAACATGTTGAGGTGGCCGTACTGAGCAGGGGATACAAACGAAAAACCAGGGGGTTCCTGCTGGTGGGGTCCGGGTCGAATGTTCGTGATACGGGAGATGAACCGCTGCAGATGAGGCGGAAATTTCCGGAGGTCACGGTAGCTGTGGACGAAAACCGAGTACACGGCATCAAACAGTTGCTAAAGCAGGAAGTCCAGCCGGATGTGATCCTGCTGGATGATGCTTTTCAGCATCGGCGGGTCAGTCCGGGAATCAACATTCTGCTGATTGATTACAGCCGGCCGCTGGATAAGGATCACTTGCTGCCTCTCGGACGGCTCAGGGAAAGGAAATACCAGCAGCGTCGGGCCAATGTGATTATTTATACCAAATGTCCGGACGCAATAACCCCGATTCAGAGGAGAATAATTCAGAAAGAGGTCAATCTTCGTCCCTATCAGTCGCTGTATTTTACAAGTCTGCAATATGGGGAACCTGTTCCCGTTTTCCCGGAGGAAGCCGTAGCAGTTCCCTGCTTACGGGAAAGACTGGTGCCTGTGATCATGCTGGCCGGCATTGCCGGTCCCGACCGGTTCAGGGAATATCTTGCTGCAAGAACCAACCTGCTTGACGAACTGGTTTTTAGTGATCATCACCGTTTTACGGCTGCCGATCTCCGGTTAATCGGTCAAAAACAGGAGATTTGCAGGAATCCCTTTGTGTTTACCACGGAGAAAGATGCCATGCGTCTGCGTGATGAAGCCTGCCTGCCTGCTGCCGTGAGGAAGCGTCTTTTTTATATCCCGGTAACCATCCGTTTTCTGGAAAGTGAAGGAAAGAGTTTTGAAAAGAAAATTGTAGGCTATGTTAAAGACAATCGAAGCAACCGCAGATTATATCAGGGCAATTATTGAAGAGAAACCGGAAGCGGGTATTATTCTGGGATCGGGGCTGGGCGGACTGATCGGGGATGTTCGTGTGCTGAAACAGATTCCCTATGAAGATATTCCCGGATTTCCGGTGTCGACCGTTGCGGGACATAACGGGATGATGATTTACGGAGCGTTGGGCGGGAAAAAGGTTATGGCCCTGCAGGGCCGTTTTCATTATTATGAGGGGTATTCCATGAAGGAAGTGACTTTCCCGGTTAGGGTCATGCAAAGACTGGGGATTAACACGTTATTTGTTTCCAATGCGGCTGGCGGATTGAATCCGGATTACAGGATTGGAGACCTGGTGATGCTTACCGATCACATCAACATGTTTCCCGAGCATCCGCTTCACGGAAAAAATGAGGAATTACTGGGTCCCCGTTTCCCCGATATGAGTCAGGCCTATGATTCTGAGATGTGCCGACTGGCCAGGCAAATAGCCGGAGAAAAAGGAATCAGCTTGCATGAGGGGGTTTATGTGGGCGTTCAGGGGCCCAGCTTTGAAACACCTGCGGAATACCGGATGTACCGTATTATGGGAGGCGATGTGATTGGCATGTCTACGGTTCCCGAAGTAATTGTGGCCCGGCATATGGGAATAAAAGTATTCGGGATCTCCGTCGTTACCGACATCGGAGTCCCGGGGGAAATCGTGGAGGTATCGCACGAAGAGGTGCAGGAGGTTGCCCGGGCTGCAGAGCCTGGCATGACGCTGCTTGTGAAGCAGCTGATTGCCCTTGTCTGAAATGAGCTAACATAAAGCTTGCGTTCAGAGCAGGGGACTTAGCAAACGGGCAAAGGATTCCTTGGCCTTGGACAATCTGGGGCGTTTTTCCCATTCTCCGGCGATAATCTCGCGGCTTTGCCGCAGGTCGTTCAGAAAATGCTGTTCCAGTTCCCTGGCCGTGTCTTCGTTGTAAATTACCGCGTTGACCTCAAAGTTTGTTTCCAGGCTGCGGAAATCGAAATTAGCTGTGCCAACCGAAGAGACCACTCCGTCAACAATCATTACTTTACTGTGCGAAAATCCGGGTTGGTAGAAGTAAATTTTTACCCCGGCTTCCAGCAGTTCGGCAATGAAAGAATGGGTCCCCCAACTGGGGATGATGGCATCCGACCTGCCGGGAAGCAAAATCCGTACGTCTATTCCGCCCAGGGCGGCAGTCTTTAATGCGCAGGAGATCTCCGAGTTGGGAATCAGATACGGAGTGGCAATA
>JBFWIL010000197.1:0-4990 GCA_050256015.1 Mangrovibacterium sp.
ACGACGCTCTTCCGATCTCGACATCCGTGTTCCCGGGGAAAAATTCCGTTTTGAAAAGGGAGAGCAGATTGCCTGGAGCGGCAACAGCGGCAGTTCAGGCGGTCCGCACCTGCATTTTGAAATCCGGGAAACCTCCACGGAACAACCGCTTAATCCGCTGCTTTACGGACTTGACATCCGCGATGAGCAGGCCCCATCCATCTTTTCGGTTATGCTTTACCCGCTGTCTGACGATGCCCATGTATCCGGAGAAGCCCATGCCCGGCAGATAGACGCCGTTTTTTACGACGGTGACTATCACCTGAAAGGCAATCCGGTGCTCAACGTCTACGGAGAAATCGGCTTTGGCATACAGGCCGTCGATTATCTCACAGGAAGCTGGAATAAATGCGGGGTCTATGAAATAAACCTGCTGTACGACAAGCATCCGGTTTACACCTTCCGGATGGACCGGCTTAATTTCGCGGAAACACGTTATATTAACAGCCATATCGACTATGCCTGTTACCACCGTTTCCACAGACGCCTGCACAAATGCTGGCTGGACCCGGGCAACCGGCTAAACAATTATCCGCTTCTGGAGAATCAGGGAAAGATCAGGATATCTGACGGCAATACACACGAAATAAGCTTTGTGCTTAAAGATGTTTACGGGAACACAAGCAGGCTGAGCTTCCGGGTACATTCCGTACGGAAGAACCTGCCCGGGAGGAAAGAAGCCGGATCTTTGCTCCGTTATAATAAAAATTTCAGGCTGGAAGAACAAGGACTGGAAGCCGAATTCCGCCCCGGTACCTTTTATACGGATTTTCATTTCGACTTCCGGGAGGAAGCTCCAAAAGACGGTTTTTATGCCCCGCTCTTTTTCCTGCATAACGAGGAAGTGCCCGTACATCAGTTCTACCGGCTTCGGATAAAAACGACCGGACTGCCTGACGAGCTAACAGACAAAGCCCTTATCGTTTCCGTCGATTCAAAGAACGGGGAAACAGAAGCCATGGGCGGGGAATACCGTTCAGGCTGTATAGAAGCACGGATCCGCCGGCTGGGCTGTTTTACCGTGGCGGTTGACAGCATAGCCCCGGTTATCCGCTCGCTCAGCATTCAGCACAAGACACTGACCGGAAACCGCGGCAGGATCAGCTTTACCATTACGGACGAGCTTTCGGGCATTGCTTTTTACCGCGGGGAGATTGACGGTAAATGGGTTTTGTTTGAATATGACCCTAAAAACAAACGGCTGGATTACCTGATTGATAAAAACCGGTTAAGCCCCGGGGAAAAACACCGGATAAGCCTGTCGGTAAGCGACGGCCGCGGCAACACCGGACGGTACGAATCGGATTTTACCCTTTAACCGGGCCTCCCCCGGTTTGGCCCCGGCCTTGCTGTGGCACTATAACAGCTTTTTTATATCTTTACCGCCATGATATAATAATCCACATGAAACGAACCGCGGGCAACCTGCCTCTCATACCAGAAGGGGGTTGTTCCGGAAAGGTTTGTGTGACAACTAAAAACAAAATCATGAAGGCATACGTATTTCCGGGACAGGGAGCTCAGTTCCCGGGTATGGGCAAGGACCTGTACGAACATTCCGCGCTGGCGCACGAATTGTTTGAACAGGCCGATGACATTCTGGGGTTTAAACTAACCTCCGTTATGTTTGAAGGTTCGGTTGAGGATCTGAAACAAACCCGGGTAACCCAGCCGGCCATCTTTATGCATTCCGTACTGCTGGCCAAAACCCTGAAAGACTTCCGGCCGGATATGGTAGCCGGTCATTCCCTGGGCGAATTTTCGGCCCTGGTGGCCAACCGTACGCTGAGCTTTGAAGACGGGTTGCGTCTGGTGTCCCGGCGGGCCACAGCCATGCAAAAAGCGTGCGAACGTGAGCCATCGACCATGGCAGCCATAGTCGGACTGGAAGATGGCGTAGTTGAGGAAATATGTGCTTCGGTAGACGAGGTGGTTGTTCCCGCCAACTACAACTGTCCGGGCCAACTGGTTATCTCCGGCTCCGTAGCTGGCATTGACAAGGCCTGTGAACTGCTTACCGACAGGGGAGCCAAACGGGCTCTGAAACTGGTGGTGGGAGGAGCCTTCCATTCTCCCCTGATGGAACCTGCCCGCGAACAGCTGGCCGCGGCCATCGAATCGACCAGCTTCCACCAACCGCTATGTCCGGTTTATCAGAACGTCAGCGCCCTGCCGGTAACCGATCCGGGACAGATCAAAGCCAATCTGGTGGCCCAACTCACGGCTCCGGTAAAATGGACCCAAACTGTAGGAAACATGCTGAAAGACGGAGCCACTGTTTTCACGGAAATCGGTCCGGGCAAAGTGCTGCAGGGACTGATCAAAAAAGTAAGCAGCGAAGTGGAAACTGCCGGAATAGCCAGTTATCAGGTCTGAACCATCGAACAAGACTGACCGTTAACTGCCGGCCTGCTGGAGAATCTGCCAGCAGATCGTTCTCCGGTCCCCCTTATTGCTGCCTGAGCAAAAAGAACTTAAAATCTTCAAAATCCCGGCTAAGCGGCAGGGATTGTTTTTTTCTCCTGAGAAATCCGGCCAGCTTATCCGGAACAGCTACTTTCCCTTTCCCCATGACGGACTCCATGGTGTCCGGGAATTTGGCCGGGTGGGCTGTTTCCAGGAAAACGCCGCTTTCCCCCTCCTGCAGCGATTCACTCAGGGCCTGGTAAGCCGTGGCCCCGTGAGGGTCAAGCAAGTATCCACTGGCGGTATAAAGTTCGCGCACAACACGCCGGATCTCTTTATCGGAATAACGGAATCCCTGCAGCTCCGCACAGATTGCCTGATGCGAATTTCCGTACAGATCAAGGATACGGGCAAAATTACTCGGATCACCCACATCCATGGCATTGGCAATGGTAGCCACCGACCTGCGCGGTTCATAACTGCCTGTCTGGAGGTACCGGTATACCACATCGTTTTCGTTGTTTGCAGCCAGGAAACGCTTTACGGGCAGGCCCATCCGTTTGGCAAACAATCCGGCGGTCAGGTTACCGAAATTCCCGCTGGGCACAGCCATCACTATCTCGTCTTCCACCCCCATCTGCCGAAGCCGGGCATACGCGTTAAAATAATAAAAGGACTGCGGCAAAAAACGGGCAACATTGATGGAGTTGGCCGATGTAAGGGTCAAGACGCGGCCCAACTCCTCATCCAGAAAGGCCTCTTTCACGAGTCGCTGGCAGTCGTCGAAAGTACCATCCACCTCCAGGGCGGTGATGTTCTGTCCGAGTGTGGTAAACTGCTTTTCCTGGATCCCGCTGACCAGTCCCTTCGGATAAAGCACATAAACCCGAATGCCGGGAACGCCCAGGAATCCGTTGGCCACAGCACTTCCTGTATCCCCCGAAGTGGCCACCAGCACATCGACCTGCTTCTGTGATCCTTTAAGGAAATAGCCCAGCAGCCTGGCCATAAAACGTCCGCCCACATCCTTAAAAGCCATGGTCGGTCCGTGATACAGCTCCAGAGCATAAATCTGATCCTGAACATGTATAACCGGACAATCAAAGCTCAGCGTATCATAAACCAGTTCCCGTAGCGCCTCTTCGGGAATATCTTCCCCGAAAAATTTCAGGGCCACCTCCAGGGAAATTTCCCGGAAACTCATCTCGTGAATCCGCTCATAAAAAGAAGCCGGTAAAAGCTCAATGCGTTCAGGCATAAACAACCCTTTGTCTCCGGCTATACCCCGGGTAACGGCCTCCTGCAGAGACACTGCAGACACGGAACGGTTGGTGCTGTAATACTTCATTTGTTTATTTTTTCAATTTAACGGAGTTAAACTTTCATACCAAGTATTCTCTTTTGTTAGGACATCAACGCACAAAAATGTGCCAATAAACGTTTTCTGCGGAATGCAACCGGATCACAGACATCAGGCTTCAAGCAATGCTTTCATAAACTCCGCACCGTACAGCATGCCGAAGTCGCCCTGCTCCACGGTAAATTCATCATAGCTTTGCACGGCATCGGCCGGCATTCCGGGCCTGCAGATCAGGAAAGGGACAGGCGTGCGGGTATGGATCGTGGTGGCACAGGGTGTAGGATGATCCGGCAACACAGCCAAGGTTACCGGTTCCTGCATTTTTGCCGTTTCTTCTACCAGGTATTTAATTATCCGCTGATCCAGATCTTCAATGGTTTGGATCTTCAGTTCCACATTTCCTTCATGACCGGCTTCATCGCTGGCTTCCACATGCAAGTAGACCAGATCGTGATCCTTCAGCGCTTCCACCGCAGCCCGGGCTTTCCCCTCATAATTCGTATTGTACAGTCCGGTAGCTCCTTCCACCCGGATCACATCCATGCCGGCATACACGCCGATACCCTGAATCAGGTCCACCGCAGAAATAACGGCCGAACGCGCAATGCCAAACATCTCACGAAGTGCGGGCATCTGCGGTTTATACCCGGGAGACCAGGGCCAGATACTGCCGGCCATATCTTTTCCGGCAGCTTTCCGTTTTTTGTTTACCGGGTGTTCCGGTAATATCTTCATGGAACGGACAATAAGCCGGTTCAGTAATCCGGCTGTTTCCGCTGCTTCAGCTGTTTTAGCCCGGACCAGATAATCGGCCCAGGGCTTTCCTGGCACATCATGGGGCGGCGTACAGTCCAGCTGCTTATTTCCTCCTTTGATAACCAGCAAATGCCGGTAAGATACCCCTTTATAAAACCGGATGGCCTCTGTTCCCAGCTGTTTATTGAGGAAATCGATCAGTTCATGCGATTCCGTATTGGAAATATGTCCGGCCGAATGGTTTTTCAGCCTGGCTCCTTCGGTACAAATAAGATTACAGCGCAGGGCCAGATCGCCTTTCTCCAGTTGTACACCCATGCTGGCAGCTTCCAGGGTTCCCCGGCCTTCAAAAACTATTTCCACCTCATACCCCAGGACCGACATATTGGCTATTTCACTACCGGGATGCATCCGTTCCGGCACGGTTAC